>JBDKHX010000194.1:0-4164 GCA_039797415.1 Pseudomonadota bacterium
TTTTGATGCTGTGCGCACCTTGTTTGCAGTGACTCCGCTGGCGCGTGAACGCAAGTACACCGCCGGCACCTTCAGCTTCAACGCCGGCACAGGCCGTTGCGCGACCTGCGGTGGCTCGGGCTTTGAACACGTCGAGATGCAGTTCTTGAGCGACGTGTACCTGCGTTGCCCCGATTGCGATGGCACACGCTTCCGCGCCGAGGTGCGCGAGGTGACGATTGAACGCGGCAACCGCAAGCTCAGCATCTCCGACGTGTTGGAGCTGACTGTGGCCGAAGCCTTGCGCCTGTTTGCGCAAGATGTGGACGTGGTGCGCGCCCTGCAACCGCTGGCCGATGTGGGCCTGGACTACGTCAAGCTGGGCCAACCTGTGCCCACCTTGTCGGGTGGTGAAGCGCAGCGTTTGAAGCTGGCAGGCCACTTGGTCGAAGCTGCACAACAAAGCAGCAAAACCGGCCAACGTGTGGCGCGCAAAGGCACGCTGTTCATGTTCGACGAGCCCACCACGGGCCTGCACTTTGACGACATCGCCAAGCTGATGCGGGCCTTTGCCAAGCTGCTGGATGCCGGCAATTCCATCATCCTGATCGAGCACAACCTGGACGTGATCCGGGCTTGCGACTGGTTGATTGAACTGGGCCCCGAAGGCGGTGATGCCGGTGGCACCTTGGTCGCCTATGGCCCGCCCGAGCAACTGCGCTTGGGCACCAGCCACACGGCCGTTGCCTTGCGTGAGTACGAACATGCCTTGGGCCTGGAAGTGCCGGCTTTGCAAGCGGCCGAACGTGCCGCCACCTATCAGGTCCATGTGGACGACACCCCGCTGGCACCCCACATGGGCCCCGATGCCAGCGCTGAGGAAGGTGCCTCGCTGCAAGCCTTGATCAAAGCCCGCCGCGACAAGCGGCGCGAGATGGCTGCCAAGGCCCCAGGCCACAGCGCCATCGAAGTGGTCAATGCCCATGAGAACAACCTCAAGGGCATGAGCGTCAACATCCCACGCGGCAAGTTCAACGTCATCACGGGGGTCTCAGGCTCAGGCAAGTCCACCTTGGCGTTTGACATCCTGTTCAATGAAGGCCAACGCCGCTATCTGGAATCACTGAACGCTTATGCGCGCAGCCTGGTGCAGCCCGCAGGCCGCCCTGAAGTGGATGCGGTGTACGGCATCCCACCCACGGTCGCCATTGAGCAGCGCCTGTCACGCGGCGGCCGCAAGAGCACCGTGGGCACCACCACTGAGGTGCACCACTTCTTGCGCCTGCTGTACGTCAAGATGGGCGTGCAGCATTGCACCCAATGCGCCGATGCCGATGGCAACCCCATGCCCGTGTTGCCGCAAACACCCGAGGCCATTGCGGCCCAATGGGTGCGTGAATACCGTGGCCAGCACATCGGCTTGCTGGCGCCCTTGGTCGTCAACCGCAAGGGCATCTACACCGAACTGGCCAAGTGGGCATCAACCAAAGGCTTCCCCTACCTGCGCGTGGATGGCGAGTTCATCCCATCTGCCGGCTGGGGCACCGCCAAGGGCCCCAAGATCGACCGCTATCGCGAACACACCATCGAGTTGCCAGTCGGTGACGTGCTGGTGACCCCCGAAAACGAAGCCCGCCTGCGCGAGTTGTTGGCCCAAGCACTGGAATACGGCAAGGGCGTCGTGCATTTGCTGTCCCCCTTGGACAAGCTGGCCGAGGCTTTGGAAAAGGGCCTGTCGACCCTGCACATGGGCCGCGTCAAAGTCTTCTCGACTGAGCGGGCTTGTCCAGCCTGCGGCACCAGCTACCCAGAGCTGGACCCGCGTCTGTTCTCGTACAACAGCAAGCATGGCTGGTGCCCTGATTGCGTCGGCACCGGCCTGGAGCTGACCCGTGAACAACGCAAGGTGCTGGATGACTCTGACCCCGATGACAAATCAGGCCGTGAGCAAACCTTTGCCGAACCCGATGTTGAAGACGTCACCGATGCGGCCTGCGGCACCTGCCACGGCGCCCGCCTGAACCCCATCGCACGCGCTGTGCGTTTGGGTGGTGATGGCCCTGGGCGCGGCCAATCCATTGCACAACTGTCAGCCTTGTCAGTCAAGGATGCCAAACGGTGGGCCGAGCAACTCAAGCTCGACGGTCGTGAAGCCACCATTGCCCGCGACATCGTCACCGAGATCAAAGGCCGCTTGAGCTTCATGGAACAAGTCGGCCTGGGCTACCTCAGCCTGGACCGCGCCGCCCCCACCTTGTCAGGTGGCGAAGCCCAACGCATCCGCCTGGCCGCACAATTGGGATCGAACCTGCAAGGCGTTTGCTATGTCCTGGACGAGCCCACCATTGGCCTGCACCCGCGCGACAACCAACTGCTGCTCAATGCCCTGCACACGCTGGGCCAGGAAGGCAACACTTTGGTGGTGGTAGAGCACGATGAAGACACCATCCGCCGTGCCGAACACGTGATCGACATTGGCCCCGGGGCGGGCCAGCGTGGTGGCACCGTAGTGGCACAAGGCACCGTGCAAGACATCATGGACTCGCCCGACTCGGTCACAGGCCGTTGCCTGCGTGAGCCCATGGTTCACCCCTTGGGCGAACGCCGCGAGATCACGGCTGACCTTGAACAGTTGACCCTGCATGGTGCCCGCCTGCACAACCTGCAAAACGTGACCGTAAAGGTGCCGCTCAAACGCATGGTGGCTGTCACCGGCGTCAGCGGATCAGGCAAATCCACCCTGGCGCGTGATGTGCTGCTGGCCAACGTGCAAGCGGCCGTCAGCATCCCACCCAAGGAACGCGCCACCACCGCCCCGCAATGGCTGGGTTGCACCAGCGTAGAAGGCTGGGGCGCGGTCGACCGTGTGCTGGAAGTGGACCAGACCCCCATCGGCAAAACACCCCGCTCTTGCCCTGCCACCTACATTGGCTTTTGGGACACCATCCGCAAACTGTTTGCGGACACCTTGGAAGCCCGCGCCCGCGGTTGGGCCGCAGGTCGATTCAGCTTCAACACCGGCGAAGGCCGTTGCCCCGCTTGTGAAGGCCAAGGCATCCGCACCATCGAGATGGCCTTCCTGCCAGACGTGAAGGTGCATTGCGACGCTTGCAATGGCTTGCGCTTCAACCCCGAAACCCTGGCCGCCACCTGGCGTGGCAAATCCATCGGTGACGTGCTCAAGATGGAAGTGGACGAAGCGGTGGAGTTCTTCGCCTCCATGCCCAACATCGCCCACCCCTTGAAGCTGCTGCAAGATGTCGGCTTGGGTTACTTGACCTTGGGGCAACCGTCACCCACCCTGTCGGGCGGCGAGGCCCAACGCATCAAGCTGGTGACCGAACTCAGCAAAGTGCGTGACGACATCACCCGCCGAGGCAACAAGGCCCCTCACACCCTGTACGTGCTGGACGAACCCACCGTGGGCTTGCATCTGGCCGACGTGGCGCGATTGATCAAAGTGCTGCATCGCCTGGTAGAAGGCGGGCACAGCGTGGTCGTGATCGAACACGATCTGGATGTGATCGCCGAAGCCGATTGGGTCATCGACATGGGGCCAGAAGGGGGCACGGGTGGTGGCAAGGTCGCCGCCCAAGGCACACCGGAAGCCATCGTCAAAGCCAAGACCCATACAGGGAATGCCCTGGCGCGTTTGTTTTCGGATTGACGCGCCAAGTCAAGAAGCGGTCACAAACGAATCCTAGGATGCTCCAAATCTGCCCACACCTGCGTGGGCCTTTTTGGAGCAGTCAGCCATGGATCGTCGCCAGTTTCTCAAGTACGGTAGCCTTTTCACCACCACCGCCCTCGCCTCTGGCGTGACCACAACCCTGTCGGGTTGCGTGGTGGACCTGCCGCCACTGGCCAAGGGCAACAATTGGAAGTTCCCGCAAAGCATCGCCTCGGCTGACCCCAAGCCCGATGGCATCGTGGTGTGGACACGTGTGCTGAACTCGGCCCTGAATGACGTCGCCTCCGTGCCAGATGGCACCGATGTGACCATCGTGCTGCGCATCTCATCGGCAGCTGACAACGGCGCCCTGCTGGGCAGCAACTCCGCTTTGCGCGGTCGCATCGTGCGCGAATTGCCGGTGCCCGCTTTTTCTGACTTTGACGGCACCGCTCGCCACAAGGTGACGGGCCTGGAACCCGGCAAAACTTACTACTACCAATTCACCGCAGGCA
>JBDKHX010000195.1:0-4136 GCA_039797415.1 Pseudomonadota bacterium
TGTTGCAGTGGGCATCTAACGGTCTGTTGGATGCCAGTTGGTGGCAAGTGGTGCTTGCTACGCTGGCTTTGACCCATATCACGATTGCATCTGTCACCATCTTCCTGCATCGTGCGCAAGCTCACCGTGCTTTGGATCTGCATGCAATTCCCTCGCACTTCTTCCGCTTTTGGCTGTGGTTGACCACCAGCACCGTCACCAAGCAATGGGTTGCCGTTCACCGCAAGCACCACGCCAAGTGCGAAACCGCCGAAGACCCTCACAGCCCCGTTGCCCATGGCATCAAGAAGGTGCTGCTGGAAGGTCGTGAGTTGTATGCCGTTGAGGCAGCCAACCTGGAAACCCAAAAGAAGTACGGTCACAACACGCCAGACGATTGGCTGGAGCGCAATCTCTACACCCCACGCAACAACTGGGGCCCGATTGCCATGTTGCTGATTGATATCGCCTTGTTTGGCGCCATCGGTATCACCGTGTGGGCCGTCCAAATGTTGTGGATTCCGGTGTTTGCTGCAGGCATTGTCAATGGCCTGGGTCACTTCTGGGGCTATCGCAACTTTGAAGCGCCTGATGCGTCCACCAACATTTCGCCGTGGGGCATCATCATTGGTGGTGAAGAGTTGCACAACAACCATCACACCTATCCCACGTCTGCCAAGTTGTCGGTCAAGCCTTTTGAGTTCGACATTGGTTGGGGCTACATCCGCGCTTTGGAGCTGATGGGCTTGGCGAAGGTTCGCAAGGTGGCACCTCGCCTGAAGCTGGGTGAAATCAAACCTCAGGCCGATGCCAAAACGCTGGAAGCCATCGTGGCCAACCGCTATGAACTGATGGCTGGTTATGCGCGTGAAGTGCGTCTGGCTTGCGGTACCGAGTTGGATCGATTGAAGGCCAACGGGCAGGAGTCTGCGGCAGCCAAGCTCAAGTCGGTGCGCAAGTGGATGGACCGCGATGAATCCTTGGTGCCCAGCAATCTGCGTGCGCAGTTGGAGCAAGCGCGCCTGGCTTCACCCCAGCTGGACAAGCTCATTCAAATGCGCGAAGAGCTGCGTGCTTTGTGGACACGCACCAATGTGTCGGCAGAACAGTTGGTGGCAGACCTTCAGTCATGGTGCCAACGCGCCGAGGCCAGCGGCATTGCAGCGTTGCAAGAGTTTTCTCGCAAGCTGCGTGCGGCGCACGCTTGATCTCTCAAGCCATGATATTGACCCCACCGTCTACGTAGACGGTGGAGCCAGTCAGATGCCGGGCATAGGGGCTGGCCAGGTAAGCACAGGTCATCCCCACATCCATCACGTCCACCAGCTCGCCAATCGGTGATTCATGCTGGGCTTGCGACAGCAAGACATCAAACTCCTTCAGGCCAGAGGCGGCCCGGGTCTGGATCGGGCCGGGCGAGATCGCGTGCACGCGAATCTTCTTGGGGCCCAACTCATAAGCCAGGTAGCGGCATGAGGCCTCCAGCGCCGCTTTGATCGGCCCCATGAGGTTGTAGTTAGGCACCACCTTGTTGGCGCCGTAATAGCTCATCGCAAAAATGCTGCCGCCGTCTTTCATCAGGGGGACGGCTTTTTTCGTCAGGCGCATCAAAGAATGGCAGGAAATGTCCATGGCCTTGGCAAATCCTTCTGCTGAGCTGTCAAGCAAACCGCCGTGTAAGTCTGCTTTCGGTGCAAAGGCGATGGAGTGCACCAGCAAGTCCAGTTTTCCCCACTTGGCTTCAATTTCTTGAAAAAGGGCGTCCACTTGCTCTGGATTTGTGACGTCCAGGGGCGAAAACAGGGCAGCCCCTAATTCTTGGGCCACCGCCTCCACGTGTGGCTTGGCTTTGTCGCTCTGGTAGGTCAGGGCGATGTCCGCTCCTAACTCAACGAATGCTTTGGCGCAGCCGTAGGCGATTGACGCCTCGTTGGCGACCCCCACGATCAGTGCTTTTTTGCCCTGAAGTGCCGGCTGATTTGAAAAAACTGTATTCATGATTTTGCAGCTCCTGCCGATATCAACTCGCGATACGGAAAAACTGACCGGAAATCCGGCGGTTTATCAGTCCGCATGACGAAGGTGTTTGCCGTATTCTGAAACGGCTACCAAATGATTGTCGTATCTGGGTGATGTCAGCTTGTTGTCCTCACGCAAGGTACATCGCAGGAGTGGGAACCTTCAACTCCCGCCCTGAGGCTCGCAAAACTGAATTTCTATCTGAAGGTTGAAGGCTATGGATCAAATCATGCAAGGCACGAATGGGTCAACGGAGAGCCCGGCCGCATCTGGGCGCCCCGCGTCTGGCGGCGGTGACGCCAATCCGATGCGCAAAATCATCATCATGGTCGGTGTGGCCATTTTGGTGTTTTTGGGCGTGACCACCTTCAGCGTGCAGAAATCTGTCCAAAGCAGTGGGCAACTGTCTGCGATCAAGGACTTGTATTTCCCGGTTCTGCAGAAGATCGAATCCAACATGGTCCGCCTGGACAAGATGGAAGAGCTGTTCATGCGCGCCGTCATGTTGGGTGACAACGACCCTCTGGACGAGGAGTTGGGCTTCTTCCAGCAGGGTGACAAAGACTTTGCCGACATGGCTGCGATCTACCCTGAGCAAGCCAAAGAGATTGCACGGTTGCGAGCCGAGTTCAAGCAATACCAAGATCTGGCCCATGCCACTGCGGTTGCCCTGAACAACAAGGACACCAACATCGACGCCCAGAAGATGAACAAGCTGCTGGGTGAGCTGCGCGTGTCGATCAAGAAGTTCCGTGAAGCGAGCTACGGCAACTTCGTGCAGACGCTGGCTGATTCGCAAAGCACCGTCAAGCTGAACCTGTACATGGGCATCGCCTTGGGCTTGATGAACTTGTGCTTCATGGGCGTGCTGGTGTTCTTCATCCGCAATAACGTCAACATGATGGCTGTGATCGCCGAGCAAAACGCAACCTTGGAATTGCGTGTGGCAGAGCGTACCTCGCAGTTGCGTCAAAAGACCAACGACATCCAGGCCATGCTGGAAAACATGCCTCAAGGTGTGTTGACTGTGTTGCCTGGTGGTGTGATCCATCCCGAGTACTCGGCCTACATGGAAACCATCTTTGGTACCAAAGACATTGCTGGCAAGACCCTGATGGACTTGGTGTTCACCAACACCAGCCTGGGCTCAGATGCCTTGTCCACGGTTGAAGTAGCGGTGGGCTCGGTGATCGGTGAAGACTCGATGAACTACGAGTTCAACTCTCACCTGCTGGTGACCGAGTTTGACAAGACCATGCCCGATGGCGGGGTCAAGAGCCTGGAGTTGAGCTGGTCTCCGATTACCGATGACAACGATACCGTTGAGAAGCTGATGCTGTGTGTGCGCGACGTGACCGAGCTCAAGCGCTTGGCCAGCGAAGCGGGCGCTCAAAAGCGCGAACTGGAAATCATTGGCGAAATCTTGGGCGTCAGCCAGGAGAAGTTTGGCGAGTTCATCGACAGCGCCAAGAAGTTCGTCGCAGAAAACAAAGAGATCCTGCAAAAGACACCTCAAAAGGACATGGATGCCGTGGGCCTGTTGTTCCGCAACATGCACACCATCAAGGGCAACGCCCGCACCTATGGCCTGCTGAACATGACCAACACGGTGCACGAAACCGAACAGGTCTACGACGAACTGCGCAAGGATCCAGAAAAGGTCTGGGAGCAGGAATCCATGCTGGCTCAATTGGCCGAAGTGGATGCCTTGCTGGACGAATACCACAAGATCAACGACGTGAAGCTGGGCCGCAAGGGACCAGGCCGCCGTGGCAGCGTCGAGAAGTTCCTGATGGTCGAGAAGGATCAAGTCACTCGTGCCTTGGAATTGATCAAGGCCGCCAAGGCAGCCGATGCGCAAGCCATGGCCAATGCTTTGCATGAAGTCGATCAAACACTGAGCCTGATTGGCACCGAGAAGATCGACCATGTACTGGCCGGTATCTTGGAATCCATGCCATCTCTGGCCAAAGAGTTGGGCAAAGAACCACCGAAGATCTCGATCGAAGACCACGGCATCGTGGTGCGTACCCAAATCGTGGGCCTGCTCAAGAACGTCTTCACACACGTCTTCCGCAACTCCATGGACCACGGTCTGGAAACCGCCGATGTGCGTGAGGCCGCTGGTAAGTCTGCAG
>JBDKHX010000196.1:0-4108 GCA_039797415.1 Pseudomonadota bacterium
CAAAACCTGGATCCTGGCTGGCCCCACGGCCTCCGGCAAAACAGCCTTGGCCTTGGCCATTGCGCAAGAGGTGGACATCGAGATCATCAGCGTGGACTCCGCCTTGATCTACCGAGGCATGGACATCGGCACGGCTAAACCCACGCAGAACGAATTGGCCCAGGTTCCGCACCATTTGATCGACATCCTGGACCCATTGGAGAGCTACAGCGCAGCCCGATTTGTGCAGGACACAGAACGGTTGATGACTGAGATCCGCGCCAGAGGCAAAACACCTTTGCTCGTGGGCGGCACCATGCTGTACATCAAAGCTTTGATGGAAGGACTGGATGACATGCCTGCCGCTGCACCTGAAGTCAGAGCGCGTTTGGACGAGCGCATTCGCACCGAAGGCATTCAGGCCTTGCACGCAGAGTTGCAGCAGGTGGACCCCGTCACCGCAGCCCGGCTGGCACCCGCAGACACCCAGCGCATTCAACGCGCGCTGGAGATCTGGTACAGCACTGGGCAGCCACTGTCAGCATTCCATACCCAACGAGATGAAGCAGCGATTGCAGCCAAACAGGCCAACACCATCTTGCTGTCGCTCGAACCCCAAGACCGATCCTGGCTGCATGAACGCATCGCCCTGCGCTATCGCTTGATGATGGAACAAGGCTTTGTCGATGAAGTCAAAACGCTGCGCGCGCGGGGTGATCTGCATCTGGATCTACCGTCGATGCGTTGTGTGGGCTACCGCCAAGTTTGGGAAGCACTCGATGCAGGCATGGACCTGAGTCAACCCAAGGATCTGGCCATGGTGATGGAGCGCGGCATTGCTGCGACCCGCCAACTGGCCAAGCGCCAAATCACTTGGTTGCGCAGCATGCCATGGCGCACCACTTTGGCTTGCGACACCCCGATTCACACCAGTTTGGTGCTTGATTTGCTGACTTAAACGGACAAAATCCGGCATCAAACGTCAACCTTCTGATCTATCAAGGATTCACACCTTTTCTCGCCAAATTTGGCCGATGACGCCAAAGTGACACTGACAACCAAATGGCTCGCTTTTCGCCTGGTTGATCATGAACACTTTATCCATCCGTCATCGCCTCATTGGCCTGTGTGTTTTTCTGTGCCTCATTGCCCTGTTCCCACTGGGCATGTTGATCAACAACGGCCTTGAATCCTCCGCCTTCACGCGTGCAGAGCAGTTGGGGATCCAACCTGCACTGACACTGCAACAGGCCATTGCGCAAGTCCAACGCCACAGAGGTCTGTCAGGCCCCTGGCTTCAAGGTAGCAACACCACGCAATCTGCTTTGACTGAAGCGACTGACAAATCCATCGCCCTGTTGGAGTCGTTCCAAAAGCAATGGCAAGACAACGGCTTTGACACTGCATTGAGCCAAGAAGCCAACAAACACCTGCAGGCATTCAAACAGCTTGATGGCCAGGTCAAAAACAGATCTCTGTCGCCCGACCAAAGCTTCAAGCAACACAGCGACATGATCGACACGCTGTTGCAGTTGCTGTTCAAGACAGCCGGCAAGTCCAACCTGCTGTTTGACCCCAAAGACACCACCTACTTGCTGATCATCAGTGGCTTTCAAGAGGGCCCACGGATCTCCGAACTGGCTGGCCGCATGCGTGGCCTGGGCACGGCCTACCTCGGTGACCAAGGCGGCAACGCCTCGGACGTGCAAATGGCCTTGGACAGCCATGGTCGACTGCTGGAACGCATTGCACACATCGAGATGCACTTGAGGGCCGTTGAACAGCTCAACCCTGACTTGGGCCGCGAACTCGTTACCCCATCGCTGCAAAAGCTCGATGCCTTGCGCCACTTCTCGGCGGATGCACGCGCCACCATCCAAGGCGATGCCAGCACCAAGACCTCCAGCATGCGTCCCAAAGAGTTCTTTGACTACGGCACGCGTTTCATCGATGACGTCAATGGCATCACGCTCAAGATCACCGACCAAGTCACCCGTGAACTGGACGAACGTCAAGCTGATGCTCACGCCAGCATGTTCATGCAAATTTCCTTGGTATTGGCCTTGTCTGCATTTGGCATCAGCGTCATGGTCTGGATCGTCAAGAGCATCCTCACCCCGATCCGACGTATGGAAGACGTCGCCGGCTTGCTGGCCAAGGGTGACCTCACAGTCAGTTGTGCCACCAAGCAAAGTGATGAAATTGGATCGTGCATGAACGCACTTGAATCCGCTCGTCTGGGTTGGGTCAACATGCTCAGTGCACTGCACCGCTCCGTCGATGCGGTCTCAACCGCTTCCAGCCAGATCGCATCTGGCAGCCTTGAACTCAATGAACGCACCCATGTCACCAGCAGCAGCCTGGAAACCACCAGCCAGGCCATCAATGAACTGACCAGTACCGTGCAACAAACAGCTGAGTCCGCTAAAAAGGCAGATCAACTGGCCCGGTCTGCGCGCGAAACGGCGCGCCAAGGTGAACAAGTCATGAGCAGTGTTGTCGTCAACATGAACGACATCTCCACAGCCAGCCAGAAAATCGCCGATATCATCGGACTCATTGATGGCATTGCCTTTCAGACCAACATCCTGGCGTTGAACGCTGCGGTTGAAGCGGCGCGCGCAGGAGAGTCAGGTCGTGGCTTTGCTGTGGTGGCGTCTGAAGTGCGCAGCCTGGCTCAACGCACCGCCAACTCTGCCAAAGAGATCAAGTCCTTGATCAACGACAGCCTGGAGAAAATTGGTACGGGCTCTGAACTGGTCAGCCAGGCTGGCAACAGCATGCAAGCTATCATGAGCAGCAACCAACAGGTCACCGACATCATTGGTGAGATTTCATCGGCTACGCAAGAACAATCCAGTGGCTTCGTCCTGGTCAACAACTCAATCAACCAACTGGACGGCATGACATCCCAAAATGCCGCGCTGGTTCGCGAATCCAATCAGTCAGCCACCAACCTGCGTTCACAAGCCGACAAGCTGACAGAGGGCATTGCTGTCTTCAAATTCAGCCCCACTCACTGACCTCGTTCACTGCCGTCAGCGGACGGCCCGAATTCACAACCATCGCGCATGGCTTCGGCATTGGACAAAGCACGACGCAACAGGCTCATCAACGTCTGCCACTCGTCTTTCGAAAACCCAGCCAGCAGGTGGTTGTGCACATCGGCCAAAACCTGAGGCACGCAAGCTGATGCGGCTTGCCCCTCAGGTGTCAAAGCCAGATTGACCACCCGACGGTCTGAGGTCGACCGTTCACGTGTACACAAGCCTTTGGCTTCCAATCGATCCAAGGTACGCGTCAAAGCACCCGCATCGATCTGCAATTCACGCGACAATTCAGCCAAAGTCGTGGCCCGGCCTTGATGGATCAAAAACAAGGGACCCCACTGAGCCTGGGTCAAATCCAGACACTCCAGACGCTTGTCTGCCTGATTCACCAGCATCAGCATGATGCGGCGCATCAAGTAACCGACCGAGTTGTCACTGCTATAGGTACCGGGCTCATAAAAATCAGCAGGAGCCGGCACCGATTGCCATTGGCCTGGGAAGGGAGAAGTTGACTGCTTTGCCATGGCTGAAATTTATTTGCCTATGCAATTATTGTCAAGACACAATAATGCTGGCATTGCACGCTTTCCAAACTCATGGACGACACCTCAACGCACTCCGCCTCCGCCGCCACACCTCAGTCCCTCAGTGGCTTGGGTCCGTTCTTGCGCCCCTATCGTGGCCGCATTGCTTTGGCCTTGGTGTTCTTGATCTCTGCCGCGCTGACCACTTTGGTTCTGCCGATTGCGCTGCGCACCTTGATCGACCAAGGCTTTGTCTCCAACGACCCGGCTGAACGCGTCATGGCGCTCAGAGGCCACTTCCTGGCCTTGTTTGGCGTTGGTATCGCGTTGGGACTGTTTTCCGCATCCCGTTACTACAGCGTCACCTGGTTGGGCGAGCGCGTGACCGCTGATCTGAAGCAAGCGGTTTACGGCCATGTGCTCAAACAAAGCCCCGAGTTCTTTGAAACCACACGCACGGGTGAAGTGCTGTCGCGTCTGACGGCTGACACCACCTTGATTCAAACCGTTGTAGGCTCCAGCCTGTCATTGGGTTTGCGCAATGCCATCATGGGC
>JBDKHX010000197.1:0-4530 GCA_039797415.1 Pseudomonadota bacterium
ATTGCAGCCGCAGCCATTGACTACGCCCGCAAGCATTACTTTGACGTGTTGCTGGTCGACACCGCCGGTCGTTTGGCGATTGATGAGGCCTTGATGGCCGAAATCCGTGATCTGCACGCGCAACTCAAGCCCATTGAGACGCTGTTTGTCGTTGACGCCATGCAAGGTCAGGATGCCATCAACACGGCCAAGGCTTTCAAGGAAGCCTTGCCACTGACCGGTATCGTCCTGACCAAAATGGACGGTGACTCGCGCGGTGGTGCAGCGCTGTCTGTGCGCCAGGTGGCGGGTGTGCCGATCAAGTTTGCGGGTGTTTCTGAAAAGATCGACGGGCTGGAAGTCTTTGATGCTGATCGTCATGCGGGCCGTGTGCTGGGCATGGGCGACATCGTCGCGTTGGTTGAAGAAGTCCAAAAGGGCGTCGACATCGAGGCTGCGCAACGTTTGGCTGAAAAGGTCAAATCAGGCGCTGACTTTGATTTCAACGACTTCCTGTCTCAGATCAGCCAGATGAAAAAAATGGGCGGCCTGTCCGGCCTGCTCGATAAATTGCCGACCGAGTTGGCCTCCAAGGCCGGCCAAGCTGACATGGACAAGGCCGAGCGCGACATGCGCCGCATGGAAGGCATCATCAATGCGATGACAGCCAAAGAACGCCGTCAGCCCGCTTTGTTGATGGACGGCAAGAGCAAAGCCAGCCGCAAGCGCCGAATCGCCCAAGGCGCGGGGGTGCAGATTCAAGACGTGAATCGCCTGCTCAATCAGTTCGATCAGATGCAATCGATGATGAAAAAGATGAAGGGCGGCGGGCTCTTCAAGATGATGAAACGCATGGGGGGCATGAAGGGCCTGCCCGGTATGGGGCGTTGACGCCAACCTGTTAATTTCTGTGACGTGTGTAGCGCTTGGTCTCAAGGGCTACAGCTACAGCGATAACAGCCGAAAGATCACGAAGCAGCCGGATGTGTACCGCATCCCGGTTTCCTGGCTGATAAGGAAGGCGTCAAACATGGACGTGATCGCAACCTGGCCCCTGATGGTGGCTGGCATTTTTGGCACTTTGGGCTTAGGCGCGGCCTGGTGGTTCAGGCAGCAGGCTGTGGCTGGGGGGCAAGGCTCCAAAAGCAAGCGCGGACAAGCCGACGAGCCGTTGGACACCCTTGCGTCGTGGGAACCCATGGCGACTCGGGTGCTGACCACGTCCGAACGAGATGCCTATCTCACATTACGGAAGGCGCTCCCCGATCACATTGTGTTGGCGCAAGTGCCATTGGCGCGTTTCATCAAGGTGCCAACGCGCAATTCGTACTCTGAATGGCTGCGTCGGGCTGGTTCTCTGTGCGCAGATCTGGTGGTGTGTGATGCCGCATCACAAGTCATTGCCGTGGTCGAGATTCGCCAGCCTGCGTCGCGCGAGAAGGAGCGCTCCTTGCGTCGTCATGGCCGCATGGATCGGGTTTTGACTGCCGCCCATATTCCAGTTCATGTCTGGCTGGAAGGGGCCTTGCCGGGCCCAGCCATTGCACGCGAGGCCATTTTGGGCGCAGCGGCGAGCACAGTCACCCATTCCAAAAACCTGGATTCAGACGCAGCACGTCGCAGTGCTGAGGCCGCTTCGGTCGTCGCATCGATGCAGGCACCAACGCCGAAGCCCATTCGGTCCGCGTCGAACGTGCCGGTTGCACCCAAGACGCCACAGAAGGTGGTCAAGTCTTACGAGTTGCCGGACGTCAGTACTGCTCAGGTTGACTTCAACCTGGATGATTGGGCGGAACCGTCGCCCGTCATGATGGACGAGCGCAAAGACCCGCCTCCATCGACCTGGTTTGACGACATGGACTCGGCGCCCATGCCTTTGGATGTTCAATCGGTTCGATGAGGCTCAAGCCAGCAGGGCTTGGGCGAACTCTCGGGCGCTGAAGGTTTGCAGGTCTTCCAGCTTTTCGCCCACGCCAATGAAGTACACCGGCACGGCGCTGTGACGTTGTCTTGACCACAGCGCAATGGCAGCCAAAACGCCGCCCTTGGCTGTGCCGTCCAGCTTGGTCACGACCAAGCCCGTGAGGCCCAAGGTTTCGTCAAACGCTTTGACTTGAGCCAGTGCGTTCTGGCCCGTGTTGCCGTCCACCACCAACAGGACTTCATGCGGCGCAGAGTCCATGGCTTTGGCAATGACGCGCTTGACCTTGCGTAACTCATCCATCAAATGAAGTTGAGTGGCCAGGCGTCCGGCTGTGTCGGCAATGACCACGTCGCAACCCCGTGCGCGTCCGGCTTGCACGGCATCAAAGGTCACGGCGGCAGGGTCGCCACCGTCCTGGCTGACGATGTCAACACGATTGCGGTCGGCCCAAACCAGCAACTGCTCACGCGCAGCAGCGCGGAAGGTGTCAGCTGCAGCCAGCAGCACGCGCTGACCTGAGTCGGACAAATGGCGAGTCAATTTGCCAATGGTGGTGGTTTTGCCTGCCCCGTTGACGCCTGCAACCATGATCACCGTAGGTGTGTGGTGGCCCACCTCCAGCTGCTTTTCAAGCGGTGTCAGCAACTCTGTGATGGCATCAATCAGCAGCTCTTTGACTTGATCGGGCGCGGTGGCTTTGCTTTCTTTGACGCGTTTTTTCAGGTCTTGCAGCAAATACTCTGTGGCAGCAACGCCCGCGTCGGCCATCAACAAGGCCGATTCAAGCTCTTCGTACAACGCATCGTCGATTTGCGTGCCGGTGAACACCTGCGCAATGCTGGAGCCAGTTTTGCGCAAGCCTTGGCGAAGCTTGTCCAGCCATGACTTGCGCTCTGTCGGCGCTGCGGGGGCGGGTTCGGCCGAGGGCAGTGCAGCACTAGGTGGGCGGGCTTGATCTGGCTGAGCGAGCGCTGCTGGCTCAGCCGGCGATGGAGACGGAGCGGCAGGCTGGGCGACTGACTTGGTTGCGGCAGGCGCAGGCGCGTCAATCGGCGCTGTTTGGGCTGGAGCTTCTGGCTGGGCGGCAGGTTCTGCCTGGCTTTGACCCCAACCGAGCTTTTTCTTGATGAAACTGAACATCCGTGCATTGTAGGCGCCCAGGCTTTTTACAATAAGCCCTTGCTCACCCTTTGTGCTTACTTGATGCGCCACGCTCCATCCAAAAAACACGGCTCAGGTCTGCCCAAGCCCGTTTCCGCCAGTTTGACTGCCGCACAAAAGGTGGCCAAACACAGTGCGCAAGAGGTTCGCATCATCGGTGGTCAGTGGAAGCGCACGCCGTTGGCCGTGCCAACTGCTGCAGGCCTGCGCCCCACACCCAGCCGCGTCCGTGAAACGCTGTTCAATTGGCTGGGGCAAGATTTGACGGGCTGGCGCGTACTGGATGCCTTCGCAGGCAGTGGTGCGTTGGGCCTGGAGGCTGCATCGCGTGGCGCAGAGTCTGTGACATTGGTTGAGCGGGAGTCTGTGCTGGCCCATGCCATTCGGGCCAATGTGGCCAAACTCAAGGCAGAAGCGACGGTCAAAGTTCAGCAGGGTGATGCGCTGTCGCTCATGCAGCAATCCCAACGCCTGGGGCAGTTGTTTGACCTGATCTTTCTGGACCCGCCGTTCGAGTCTGATCTGTTTGATTCGGCGTTGGCTGCGGCCCGAACCTGCGTGCCTGATGGCGGATGGATATATCTTGAAGCGCCGCGCGCATTTGAGGCTGGTGAGGACTCTGGCTTGCGCTTGGCTCGCCACGGCAAGGCTGGGGCAGTGCACTTTCACCTCTTTCAGCGCGTGGATGCGTGAGTGATGTGCTCCCCTGCGTATGCAAGGGGGCTACACTTCGCGCCAGAAACAACCCTGTTGAACATTCATCTATGTCTCAGCCCACACCGCAACTGGCCATTTACCCAGGCACTTTTGATCCGATGACTTTGGGTCATGTGGATCTGATGCGCCGAGCCAGTCGGCTTTTTGACCGCGTGATGATCGCTGTGGCAGCGGGGCATCACAAAAAAACGATGTTCAGCCTGGAAGAGCGTTTGGCCATTGCACGCGACATGGCCCATGACCTGCCGAATGTCGAGGTGGTGTCTTTTTCAGGTCTGTTGCGCGACTTTGTCGCGACTTTGTCGTCGGGCACGGTGGTCATGTCGTGGTACGCGGGCTGCGCGCGGTGAGCGACTTTGATTACGAGTTTCAGATGGCTGGCATGAACCGCCAATTGATGCCCGATGTTGAAACCGTCTTCTTGACACCGTCTGACCAATACCAATTTGTATCCGGCACGTTTGTGCGTGAAATCGCAACCTTAGGCGGTGATGTGTCGAAATTCGTGGCCCCGAGCGTATTGGCCCGGCTTCAAGCGCGCGTGGCGCAGTCGAAGGCTTGAATCATGGCTCTCAAGATCACCGATGAGTGCATCAACTGTGATGTGTGTGAGCCTGAATGCCCCAACCAGGCCATCTCGATGGGCGAGACCATCTACGTGATCGATCCCAACAAGTGCACCGAATGCGTGGGCCACTTCGACGAGCCGCAATGCGTGCAGGTCTGCCCTGTCGAATGCATTCCGGTGA
>JBDKHX010000198.1:0-4071 GCA_039797415.1 Pseudomonadota bacterium
AGCTGATCGCTCCTATCGCTATGGAAGAAGGTCTGCGCTTCGCTATCCGTGAAGGCGGTCGTACCGTCGGCGCCGGCGTGGTTGCCAAGATCCTCGACTGATTCGCATGACACCGGCTCGGTGTTGGGGCGTCAGCCCTGATACCGGGCGTCATCGTTCTTTAATTTAAGGAAGTGTGTCATGGCACAACAGAAGATCCGCATTCGCCTGAAGGCGTTTGACTACAAGCTGATCGACCAATCGTCGGCTGAAATCGTTGAAACCGCCAAGCGTACTGGCGCCATCGTCAAGGGCCCCGTGCCTCTGCCGACTCGCCTGCAACGTTTCGACATCCTGCGTTCGCCCCACGTCAACAAGACTTCGCGCGACCAGTTCGAAATCCGCACTCACCAGCGTCTGATGGACATCGTTGATCCAACAGACAAGACAGTTGACGCTTTGATGAAGCTCGACTTGCCGGCTGGCGTGGACGTCGAAATCAAGCTGCAATAAGCTTGTCGGACCAGTTGGGCGGATTTTTCGCCCGGCTTGTTCAGTGAAAAGGCTGTACCTCACGGTGCGGCCTTTTTCATTTCTGCTTGTTTTGCTTGCACCAGTTGCATAGAAAAGCAGCATTTGATATGATCGCAGGCTTTCCCGTAATGGGTGGGTTGCCCGTTGCTTAAAATTTAAGCAATTGGTGCCTCTTAAAACGGAAATCCTAAGGCGTGTGTCGGGTCAGTTTGAACGACATGCGCCGAAAGAGTCAGCCCGGCCAATCGATGTCGGGTTTGTGTAAAAGGCCCCCATGTGGGGCTGGAGAAAAACCATGAGTCTTAGCAATCGCATCGGATTGCTGGGCCGCAAGGTGGGCATGATGCGCATCTACACAGACGACGGCGACGCCGTTCCTGTGACAGTGCTCGACGTGTCCAACAACCGCGTGACCCAGGTTAAAACCGTTGAGACTGACGGCTACACCGCTATTCAAGTGGTGTTCGGCGCGCGCAAAGCTTCGCGCGTGACCAAGCCCGAAGCCGGCCACCTCGCCAAAGCAGGCGTGGAAGCTGGTGAAGTCACCAAAGAATTCCGCGTGACCCCTGAAGTCGCCGCTGAATACAAGGCAGGTAGCACCATTGCTCCCGCAGCTTTGTTCCAAGCTGGCCAAATGGTTGACGTGCAAGGCACATCGATCGGTAAGGGTTTCACCGGCACCATCAAGCGTCACAACTTCGGTTCGCAGCGCGCATCCCACGGTAACTCGCGTTCCCACAACGTTCCTGGCTCCATCTCGATGGCCCAGGATCCAGGTCGCGTGTTCCCAGGCAAGCGCATGTCTGGCCACATGGGTGACGAGACCGTGACCACACAAAACCTCGACATCGTGCGCGTTGACGAAGCTCGTCAATTGCTGCTGATCAAGGGTGCCGTGCCCGGTTCGAAGGGTGGCTTTGTCACCGTGCGTCCCGCAGTCAAGGTCAAGGTCAAGAAAGGAGCCAACTGATGGCACAGCTCGAACTGCTCAATGAGCAAGGTCAGGCTGCTTCCAAGGTTGAAGCATCCGACACCGTGTTCGGCCGTGAGTACAACGAAGCCCTGATTCACCAGGTCGTCGTCGCTTACCAAGCCAATGCCCGTCAAGGCACTCGCGCCCAGAAGGACCGCGAAACCGTCAAGCACACCACGAAGAAGCCCTGGCGCCAAAAAGGCACCGGTCGCGCTCGCGCTGGTATGTCTTCCTCGCCTCTGTGGCGTGGGGGCGGTCGGATTTTCCCGAACAGCCCAGACGAAAACTTTACCCACAAGGTCAACAAGAAGATGTATCGCGCCGGTATGGCTGCGATCTTCTCCCAGTTGGCTCGCGAAGGCCGTTTGGCTGTGGTGGACTCGATCGCGATCGAAGCCCCTAAGACCAAGCTGCTGGCTGCCAAGCTGAAGGCCATGAACCTGGATCACGTCCTGGTCATCGCTGACACTGTGGACGAAAACCTGTTCCTGGCCGCTCGCAACCTGCCTAACGTGCTGGTCGTTGAGCCCCGTTACGCCGATCCCCTGTCCCTGGTCTTCTACAAGAAGGTTGTGGTCACCAAGGGTGCGATCGCCAAGCTGCAGGAGATGTTCGCATGAGCACTCTGAAATTTGATGAAAGCCGCCTGCTGAAGGTGTTGGTTGCTCCGATCATTTCGGAAAAAGCCACTGCCGCTGCTGAAGACCGCGGCCAAGTGCTGTTCAAGGTGATGCGCGACGCCACCAAGCCCGAGATCAAGGCCGCTGTTGAGCTGCTGTTCAAGGTCGAAGTGAAGTCCGTGCAAGTCCTGAACCAAAAGGGCAAGACCAAGCGCTTCGGTGGCCGTGTTGGCCGTCGTGACCACGCCAAAAAGGCCTATGTGGCTTTGAAGGACGGTCAAGAGCTGAACTTCTCCGGGGAGGCCGCGTAATCATGGCTGTCGTAAAAGTTAAACCAACCTCGCCTGGCCGTCGTGGCATGGTCAAGGTGGTGCACTCGCACCTGCACAAGGGCGCTCCAGAAGCTTCGCTGCTGGAACCCCAAAAGCAAAACGCGGGCCGTAACAACAACGGTCGCATCACCATGCGCCACAAGGGCGGTGGTCACAAGCATCACTACCGTGTGGTCGACTTCGTTCGCAACAAGGATGGTATCCCTGCGAAGGTCGAACGCATCGAGTACGACCCTAACCGCACGGCTCACATCGCTTTGGTGTGCTACGCCGACGGTGAACGTCGTTACGTGATCGCTCCGCGTGGTCTGGTTGTGGGTTCGACCATCTTGAGCGGCTCGGAAGCGCCGATCAAGGCTGGTAACACACTGCCTATCCGCAACATCCCTGTGGGTTCCACCATTCACTGCATCGAGATGATGCCTGGCAAGGGCGCTCAAATCGCTCGTTCAGCCGGTACATCCGCTACCTTGATGGCTCGCGAAGGTACCTACGCTCAGGTTCGCCTGCGCTCCGGTGAAGTTCGCAAGATCCACATCGAATGCCGCGCCACCTTGGGTGAAGTGAGCAACGAAGAGCATAGCCTGCGCCGTTACGGTAAGGCCGGTGCCATCCGCTGGAAGGGTATCCGCCCAACAGTTCGTGGCGTGGCCATGAACCCTGTGGATCACCCGCACGGTGGTGGCGAAGGCCGTACTGGCGAAGGTCAAGTCCCTGTGTCCCCATGGAACACACTGACGAAGGGCTATCGCACCCGCAACAACAAGCGTACGCAAACGTTCATCGTTTCGCGTCGTAAAAAGTAAGAGGTAGGCTGATATGGCTCGTTCTCTGAAAAAGGGTCCTTTCGTTGACCATCACCTGTCGGCTAAGGTCGAAAAGGCAGTGGCTACCAAGGACAAAAAGCCGATCAAGACCTGGTCGCGTCGTTCCACCATCTTGCCTGAGTTCATCGGTCTGACGATCGCTGTTCACAACGGCAAACAGCACGTGCCTGTGTACGTGCAAGACCAGATGGTTGGCCACAAGCTCGGCGAGTTCGCGCTGACCCGTACGTTCAAGGGTCACCCTGGCGACAAAAAAGCCAAGAAATAAGGAGCAGCAACGATGGAAACCAAAGCAATCGTTCGCGGCGTTCGCCTCTCTTGCGACAAAGGTCGCCTGGTGGCTGACCTTATCCGTGGCAAGAAGGTCGATCAAGCCTTGAACATCCTCGAGTTCACACAGAAGAAAGCTGCCGGCATCATCAAGAAGGCACTGGAATCTGCGATCGCCAACGCCGAGCACAATGACGGCGCTGACATCGACGAACTGAAGGTCAAGACCATTTATGTGGAACAAGGTACTACGCTGAAGCGTTTCACCGCCCGTGCTAAGGGTCGTGGTAACCGCATCAGCAAGCCAACTTGCCACATTTATGTGACCGTGGGCAACTAAGCAGAGGCTGAACATGGGACAAAAAATCCACCCAACCGGCTTCCGCTTGGCCGTCACCCGCAACTGGGCATCGCGTTGGTACGCTACCAACCGTCAATTTGCCTCGATGCTGGCTGAAGACCTGGAAGTCCGCGAATTCCTGAAGAAGAAGCTCAAGAACGCGGCTGTGTCGCGCATCTTGATCGAGCGTCCCGCC
>JBDKHX010000199.1:0-4058 GCA_039797415.1 Pseudomonadota bacterium
GCGCAGTACGCGTAAAAACAAGGCGCTCTTTTCCTTGCTGAAAAAATCAGTCAAGGGGCGGCCAATCAAATCATTGCGATTGCGGCCCAGCAAAGCCAGGTTGTTGCCAAAGACGCTGATGTAGTGGCCTTCCCTGTCGAGGATGAAGGCCAGATCGGGCAAGGCCTGTGCAAAGGCCTCGAGTTGTGCCTCACGCGCTACCAGGGCTTGCGCAGACTGTTCGCGTTGGCGATAGGCCCGTGCCATCGCGATCAATAGCAGCAGCGATAGCCCACCCACCAGGCCCACATTGACCAAGACCAGTTGGTGTTGATCGTGCGTGACGCGGTCAAGGTGTTTGGCCCATTGAGTCGATGCCGCCTGTACAGCTTGTTCCACTTGTGCTTGAGCTGTACGCAGGCGGGCGCTGTCGACTTGGGATGGATGCTTCAGTCGTTGCTCTTGAACGTAAGCCAGATGACCCAGTGCGGTGCCCAGTTTGTCCAAAGCCGGTCGCAGTTCGGGGACAGCGTTTTGCGCCCATTGACGCTCGGCCTTGATGGCCGTTTGCATGGGGGCCAATGCGGTGGCCTCACTGATGTCGCTGTGACCGTGCAGTTTTTCTTCGGTCAGCCAGACACTTTGGCGCGATTCATATTGCGTGGCGGTCAGCAAGGTGTCTGCCTCGTGGGCGCGTTCTTGCAACGACGCCCAGCCGTGGTGAGACCACGCCAGCAGTCCCATGCTCAACATGGCCAGCGCCGAAACGGCGACGGCGAGCGGCCCCAAACGTCCCAAAGCTGGGATGTGAGCGCTCAGTTTGTCGGGCACATGATTCATGGATGGCAGTTCGGGGGTACTTCGGCGACGGCTTGGCGCGCAGCTTAGGTGAAAAAACACGCAATCAGCGATGATGCAGGATGTTCAACGCCATCACCCCCTCAGCCAAGGGCCGGGTGGCTGCACTAAGTTCACACCTCATCGTGGGTTTTCACCTCTTTTTGCCATGTCCACAGACTTCGCTTCGGTTACGCCCTACCAACCCAGCCATTTGTTCGAATCTTGCCGGGTGACCTTGAGGGGGCTGGATCACCACTTGCTGGTGTGGGGTGACATGACTGCCGTGACGCCTGAACAGCCTCTGTTGGTGATGGTGCACGGCTGGATGGACGTGGCCGCCTCGTTTCAATTCATGGTGGATGCCTTGCGGGCACAACCTGGCTGGGGGCAGCGCCCCATCGTGGCCATTGACTGGCGGGGCTTTGGATTGACGGCTGCGCCCGGCCATGATTGCTACTTTTTTGCCGACTACCTGGCTGACCTGGATGCCTTGATCGACACCGTGTCGCCGGATGCTCCTGTGGACCTGCTGGGCCACAGCATGGGTGGCAATGTGGTCATGCTGTATGCCGCAGCCCGAGGCCACCGCCTGCGCCGACTGGTCAACCTGGAAGGCTTTGGTTTGCCCGCCTCGTCAGCCGATGAGGCCCCTGACCGCTACGTTAAATGGCTAGATGAGCTCAAAACCCCCGCGCGGCTCAAGGATTACAGCAGCGTGCAGGGCGTGGCCCAGCGTTTGCGCGACAACAACCCGCTGATTCAGCCTGAATTGGCGCTGTGGCTGGCCCATCATTGGGCGCGTGAGGAGGATGGGCGCTGGGTGATCAATGCCGACCCGGCGCACAAGCGTCCGCAACCCTTTTTGTACCGGGTTGAAGAAATCCGGGCTTTTTTGCAGCGCATCCCTGTGCCGGTTTTATTCGTCGAGGGGGCCCAAACCCTGTATTTCATGCTGTTTAACGGCAAGTATTCTCGCGACGAATTTCTGGAACGGATGAAGTTGGTGCCAGATTTCCGCATGGAAACCATTGAGGCAGCGGGCCACATGCTGCATCATGACCAACCCGTTGAATTGGCCCAACATCTGGCTCGCTTCCTCAGCTGAGTCAAGTTGGGCCTTGCGCCGTGAGAAAATGCGGCCCAATATTTAGAACTCCTTGCAGGACAACAACATGGACATCGAAAACATCAACGCCCTGGGTACCCAAATCGCTGATCTGGCACAGCGCACCCAGGAATTACGGAGGTATCTTTGACTGGGATGAAAAATCCCGCCGCCTGAGCGAAGTCAACGCCGAACTCGAAGATCCTGCTGTCTGGAATGACCCCAAGCGTGCGCAAGCCCTGGGTAAGGAAAAAAAGTCGCTAGAAGACGTGGTTGTGGTCATTGCATCACTGACCACAAACCTGGCTGACAACGCCGAACTCTTCGACATGTCCAAAGAAGAGGGCGACGAAGCGGGCCTGCAAGCCATTTTTGACGACGTGCAAACCCTGCGCCAAGCCGTTGAAGGGCTGGAATTCCGTCGGATGTTCAGCAACGAAGCCGACCCGCTGAACTGTTTTGTCGACATCCAGGCCGGTGCCGGCGGTACCGAAGCGTGCGACTGGGCCTCCATGTTGCTGCGTCAGTACGTGCGCTACTGTGAACGCAAAGGCTTCAAAGCCGAGCTGGAAGACGAAACCGCCGGTGACGTGGCCGGTATCAAAAGCGCCACCATCAAGGTCGAGGGCGAGTACGCCTTTGGCTTCTTGCGCACCGAAACCGGCGTGCATCGCCTGGTTCGCAAGTCGCCGTTTGACTCCTCCGGTGGCCGTCATACCTCGTTTGCATCCGTGTTCGTCTATCCGGAAATTGATGACTCGATCGAAATCGACATCAACCCGTCTGACGTTCGCACCGACACCTTCCGTGCCTCGGGCGCGGGTGGTCAGCACATCAACAAAACCGACTCCGCTGTGCGTCTGACGCACATCCCGACCGGTATCGTGGTGCAGTGTCAGGACGGCCGTTCACAGCACAGCAACCGTGATGTGGCCTGGCGTCGTCTGCGCTCGCGTTTGTATGACCACGAAATGCGCAAGCGCCAGGAAGCCCAGCAAAAACTGGAAGACACCAAGACCGATGTGGGTTGGGGTCACCAGATTCGTTCTTACGTGCTGGACCAAAGCCGCATCAAAGACTTGCGCACCAGTGTCGAAATGTCCAACACGCAAAAAGTGCTGGACGGTGATCTGGATGCCTTCATTGAGGCCAGCCTCAAACAAGGCATCTGATCTCTCTTTCAACAGAAGACAGCCCCAAGGACTGCTATGAGTGAAGGTACTGCCATGTTGATCCGCCGCGAGGAATACACCGCGCCGGCGTTCTGGATCAAAACGGTTGATCTGACCTTTGATCTGGAACCCGGCAAGACATTGGTCATCAACAAGATGACCCTGGAGCGCAACCCCGGCATGCCCGGCGCGCCCCTGCGTCTGGATGGTGAAGATCTGAACCTGACCCGTGTGTTGGTGGACGGTGAGTCGGTGTCGTTCCGTGTAGATAACCAGCAATTGGTGCTGGACAACCTGCCGGACCAACCCTTCACACTGGAAATCCGCAACACCTGCGCCCCTGACAAGAACACCCACCTCTCCGGTTTGTATACATCCGGTGGTGGCTTCTTCACGCAATGTGAGGCGCAAGGGTTCCGTCGAATCACCTACTTCCTGGACCGCCCCGATGTCATGGCCACCTACAAGGTGACCTTGAAGGCTGACAAGACCAAGTTCCCTGTGTTGCTGTCCAACGGCAACCTGGTGGAAGAGGGTAAGCTGGACGGTGGCCGTCACTTCGCTGTCTGGCACGACCCGCATCCCAAACCTTGCTACCTGTTTGCCTTGGTCGCTGCTGATCTGGTCAGCCGCGAGCAGCGCATTCGCACACGCGAAGGCAAGGACCACTTGCTGCAAATCTTTGTGCGCGCCGGTGACCTGGACAAGACCGAACACGCGATGAACTCGCTGATCGCCTCCATCATCTGGGACGAGGCCCGCTTTGGCCTGAGCCTGGATCTGGAGCGCTTCATGATCGTCGCGGTCAGCGACTTCAACATGGGTGCCATGGAGAACAAGGGGTTGAACATCTTCAACACCAAGTTCGTGCTGGCCAACCCTGCCACCGCCACCGATGTGGACTTCGGCAACGTTGAAAGCGTGGTCGCCCACGAGTACTTCCACAACTGGACGGGCAACCG
>JBDKHX010000200.1:0-4048 GCA_039797415.1 Pseudomonadota bacterium
GCTTCCTGCATCAATCAGGATGTCGTCATCCAGCAGGAACGCGGTGGTGTGACACCGGGCCGCGATGGAGCCCGAACAACCAAGGACTCGAATCATAGGGGGCCCGGTGACGGCTGAATCAATCAGCCTTGAACAAACTGCATCTGTGTGCCGGCCAATTCGATCACATCACCCGACTTCAAATGAATCGGGTCGCCACCGACGGGTGCATTGTTCACCGTGGGACGGGCAGAGCCTTCCACGTGCGCAAACACATAGCCACCAGGGCGTTTGGTGATCGATGCCACCTGAACACCAGGCTTGCCGACGGTGGTCACCACCTTGGTCAAGGCCACTTCACGACCTGCGGCGGCGCCATTGAGCACCTTGATCGAAGCGGGCTGCTGAGGCGCCAAACCGCCAAAGCCACTTGGCATGCCGGTCAGTGTGTTGCCAAAAGACGGGGCTGGAGCCGGTGCACCCAAAACGCCGGGTGCGGTAGATGGGCCACTGGAGGCCGACATCGATGGCGTGTTGTGCCCGACGATGGGATTAGACATGGACATGCCAGGGCGCATGATCATGGTCTTTTCGTAGTCATGCCCTTCGTCAGCCAGGTACTTGATCTTGTACTTGCCAATCTCAACGGTGTCGTTGTGATTGAGCAGCTGTTTTTTCACAGCCTTGCCGTTGATATAGGTGCCGTTGGTGCTGTTGAGGTCTTCGATGAACACATCGATCCCTACCAATTGCATCACGGCATGCTCACCACTGACGGCCAAATTATCGATAACGATATCGTTATACGGGCGACGTCCGAGGGTGGTCTTATCCTTCGTAATCTCAACTTCTTTGATCACGACCCCGTCAAGCGAGACGACCAACTTTCCCATGAAAAAACCTCTCGGGTATTGACTTAACGTTTAAACGGCCACCATGACCGAGCCGGTGGCTGTGCCACACCCTGCGCCCGAACCAAAATCACGGCAATATTATCTCGACCACCTGCTTCGCATGCGGCAGCAATCAACGCAGAACCCATTTCTGATAAAGAAGTATGGGCCGACATGACTGCGGCTATTTGCGGATCTCGCAACATGTCGGACAAACCGTCCGAACACATCAGGTAGATGTCTCCGGGTTGAATGTCGTGAATGTGCGTTTCCAGCAAAACCAGGTCTTCTACCCCCAAAGCGCGGGTGACCAGGTTTTTGTTGGCGGAGTAAGCGGCTTGTTCTGGCGTCAGGATGCCAGCATCAATCTGTTCTTGCAGTAACGAATGGTCTTTCGTGATCTGCTGTAGTTGCCCACCTCGCAGGCGATAACCGCGGGAGTCACCAATGTGCCCCATCAACAAGCGGCCAGAGCGAAACACGCCCAACACCAAGGTGGTGCCCATGCCCGAGAAAGTGGGGTTGGAGTTGGCGGCGTTGAAAATGGCGCGATTGGCGTTGTCCACGCAAATGTCCATGGCGCGCTTGACATCGCTGTCGCTGGCATTTTGGGCGGCCTCATGCAACCAACGGCCTAATTCGGCACGGATGAAGTCGCAGGCCATCCCGCTGGCCACTTCGCCAGCGTTGTAGCCACCCATGCCATCGGCCAGTACGGCAACCGAGCAGGACTCGTCCACGGCGATCGAATCTTCATTGTTCGATCGCACTCGGCCGGTGTCCGTTTGGCTGAAAAACTCAAATTCCATACCGAATTGTCGCTGTGTTTTTGGGTTGGAATGCTCGGGGTTGACGACAGCATTTGTGCGCTGCAACAGCATATTTTCTCAAAGTGACATCAATTCGATCAAATAGAACGCAAATCTTGGGCCATTTGATGGCCATTCGAATACCGCGTGTTTGGGTGTTTTTGCAGCGCCAAACCAACGATATCGTCCAAAGCTGCGGGTAATTCAGGCCTGATTGACGACACAGGGGGGGGCGTTTCCTGCGAAATGGCCCTCATCAAGGTCGCCATGGAGGTGTGTTTGTACGGCAATTGCCCGGTCAGCAACTGAAACAAGGTCACGCCAAGCGAATACAGGTCACTGCGCCCATCGACGGTTTGGCCAGACAACTGCTCGGGCGACATATAGGTGGGCGTGCCTAAAACGACGCCGGTGCGCGTGCGTGTGGCATCGGTGACACGGGCCACACCAAAGTCCATCACTTTGACGACGCCCTTTTCGAGGTCAACCATGATGTTGGTGGGCTTGATGTCTCGGTGTGTGACCCCTTGCGTATGCGCGTAAGCCAAAGCTTCTGCCACGCGCGCGATGATGTGGAGCAACTGCCGATCGGGCAACAAGTGGCCCGGCTTGGTGAAAAAGCCCATGTCGGTGCCATCGACGTATTCCATGGCGATGTAGGCCAAGCCCTGGTCTTCACCAGACTCCAGAATGCGAACGATATCGGGGTGGTTCAAACGCCCAGCCATATCGGCTTCACGCTGAAACCGGGTTCTTGCATCGGCCAGGGCATCACCGTCGAATTCCTGGCTCAAAGCCATGGTTTTCAAGGCAATTTTGGCGCCCGTATCGGGATCATTGGCCAGGTACACCGCACCCATGGCCCCACGCCCTATCTCACCCCGAAGCAGGAATCGACCTATTTTTTGCAACGTCGCCGTGGACGCCTTGGTCAACACCGCAGCCATGGGTTGGGCAACCCCGCGCGCCGCAGTCAAGGCATTTTCTCGGGCACTGGTCAGGCGCGCTTTGACATCTGGCCAGCTTGGATCGACATCGGCCATGTGCTCGTAGATGTCCCGAGCGGTATCGAAACGCCCCAATGCCTCGAAGTCGTGAGCCAAACGCCCCATCGTCTGCAAAGCCATCGGCCGCTGACCTTCAGCCAGCACCAAATTTTTAAGAATCAGCCAGGTGCGATCCAACTCGTCTTGATCGCTGTTGAGCGCTTGCTGGATGCGCACCAGACCTGCCCGATCAGCCCCCGCAGACTCAGCCGCTTTGACCGAATCTAATTGCAAAGGCAAGGTGGATGCCAGTGGCACCGCCCTGACGGGATTGTTCTGCGGCGCATCGACATAGGGCATGTCGTCTTCTTCACCCGTTGGCACCATGCGGGATGGCACTGCCCTGACTGACTCGCCACTGTCGCTCACCTTGCGGCGCCCGGACCATTTGGCCCACACCATGGCCATCACCAAAACCAACGCCAGGAACAACAACCAGACGATGGGCGAGGTGACAGCCATCTTCAGGCCTCTTGGCTCTGCCGCTTAGCCAGCAGCGTGCCCAAAGCCAAGACCAAGGCTGCCCCAGCAACGGCTGCTGCGTAGTGATTGAAGCCGCTGTCAGCCAGATAAGGCGTGACAGCCGGATCACTGATGGCCAACGACCCGCCAATCCAGCCAAGCAGCATGCCACCGGCCGTGATGATGATTGGAAAGCGATCCATCAGCTTGAGGACCACACTGCTGCCCCAAACGATGATGGGGATGCTGACCAGCAAGCCAAAGATGACCAAGGGCATCTGGTGCCCTTCATGACCTGAGCCCTGCGCTGCACCGGCAATGCCGATGACGTTGTCCACGCTCATCACAAAATCGGCCACGATGATGGTTTTGATGGCGCCCAGCAGCTTGTCGCTGGCCTGGAGATTGCCATGGTCATCGTTCTCCGGCACAAGCAATTTCACGCCAATCCAGAACAACAAGACCGCCCCCACCAGCTTCAAGTAAGGCAACTTGAGCAAGGACATGGCAAAGAAGATCAACACCACGCGCAGAACAATGGCCCCCAGGGTGCCCCAGATGATGCCTTTTTTGCGGAGATCCGGTGGCAAATTACGGCAGGCCAAGGCGATGACAACGGCATTGTCACCACCCAGCAAGATGTCGATCATCACAATCTGGCCTACCGCGAGCCAGAATTCAGGGGTCAAGAATGCGTCCATGGTTCACAAATAAAATCAGCCCCTGAGTGTAGGGGCTGATCGGTTCAATGCAGGCAAGCGATTACAGCAAGCCCTTGAGAAGCTTACCCATCTCGGATGGGTTGCGAGTGACAGTGAAGCCGCACTCTTCCATGATGGCCAGCTTGGCATCGGCCGTA
>JBDKHX010000201.1:0-4046 GCA_039797415.1 Pseudomonadota bacterium
CCACCATCATGCTGACAGGCCCCACACCGGCTTGCCAAAAGGCACTGCACAAGATGGGCATGACGGCGGGTGACATCGACCTGTGGGAAGTGAACGAAGCCTTCGCCACCGTGCCAATGAAGACGGCGCGTGACATGGGCGTGTCCCTCGATCGCGTGAACGTCAACGGCGGCGCCATTGCCATGGGCCACCCGCTGGGTGCGACCGGCGCCATCATTCTGGGCACCGCCTTGGATGAGCTGGAGCGCACAGGCAAGGCCACGGCTTTGGCTTCGCTGTGTATCGGTGCCGGTATGGGCATCGCCACCATCATTGAACGTGTTTGAGGAGACCCACAACATGTCCATCACATTTGACATTGACCAAAACGGTCTGGGTCTGGCCACCATCGACATGCCCGGCCGGGCCATGAACGTGCTCAACCCAGAGCTGACCGTGCCTTTCGAAGCCATCGTGTCTCGTCTGGAAAAAGAGCCTGAGATCAAGGGCTTGATCATCACGTCAGCCAAGTCCACCTTCATTGTGGGCGCCGACATTGACCAACTGGCCAAGCTGACATCGGCTGAAGAAACCTTCCGTCTGTGCGAAGACCTCAAGGCCATGATGCGTCGCGTCGAGAAGTGCGGCAAGCCTGTGGTTGCTGCTCTGAACGGCACAGCACTGGGCGGTGGTCTGGAGCTGGCGCTGGCTTGCCATGCCCGTATCGCGTTGAATGACCCCAAGCTGAAGATCGGCCTGCCTGAGGTCAAGCTGGGCCTGTTGCCTGGTGGCGGCGGCACACAACGTTTGCCCCGCATGATCGGCATCCAGAAGGCGTTTGAGCTGATCACCCAAGGCAAGGAGCTGACAGCAGCCAAGGCCAAGGAAATGGGCATCGTCAACGACATCGCTGAAACGCGTGACGAGATGCTGGCCAAGGCTCGCCAATGGTGTCTGGACAACCCCAAGGCTGAACAGCCATGGGACAAGAAGGGCTTCCGCTTCCCCGGTGGCGACAGCAAGAGCCCTGGCGTGGTACAGATGTTGGCGATTGCGCCTTCCATGGCCAATGCCAAGGCACATGGCAACTACCCCGCGCTGACCCACATCATGTCCTCCATCTTTGAAGGTGGCTTGCTGGACTTTGATGCGGCCTGCCAGGTTGAGTCGCGCTTCTTTGCCGCTTGCGTCACTTCGCAAGTGTCCAAGAACATCATCAACACGCTTTGGTATCAACTCAACGCCATCAAGAAGGGCCAATCGCGTCCCAAAGATCAGCCGCAAGGCAAGGTCAAGAAGGTGGGCATCTTGGGTGCCGGCATGATGGGCGCAGGCATTGCCTATGTGTCGGCCAAGGTCGGCATCGACGTGGTTTTGCTGGACACCACGCAAGAGAACGCTGACAAGGGCAAGGCTTATTCGCAAGGCTTGTTGGACAAGGCTGTGGCCCGTGGTCGCAGCACGGTTGAAAAGCGTGACCAGTTGCTGGCACGTATTCAGACCACCACGTCTTACGACGACCTCAAGGGTTGTGACCTGGTGGTTGAGGCTGTGTTTGAAGACCGTGGCATCAAAGCCAAGTGCACTCAAAACACCGAAGCCGTCATCGCGGCAGACGCAGTGTTTGCGTCGAACACATCCACCTTGCCGATCACTGGCTTGGCCACCGCCAGCGAGCGTCCTGCCAACTTCATCGGCCTGCACTTCTTCTCGCCCGTGGACAAGATGCCACTGGTTGAGATCATTGTGGGTGAGAAGACATCCGACGAAACGCTGGCCCGTGGCTTTGACTACGTGCTGCAAATTGGCAAGACCCCGATCGTGGTCAACGACAAGCGCGGCTTCTACACCTCACGCGTGTTTGCCACCTACGTGATGGAAGGCCTGGCCATGTTGAGCGAGGGTGTGCACCCCCGTTCGATCGAAGTGGCTGGTTTGAAGGCTGGCATGCCGATGCCACCTTTGGCCTTGCAAGACGAAGTGTCGCTGAGCTTGTCGCTGCACATCGGCGCGCAAACCAAGCGTGACTTGGAGCTTGAGGGCAAGACCATGCCGGATCATCCTGGCAACGCGGTGTTGACCGTGGTGGGCGAGCAGCAAGGCCGCATCGGCAAGAAGGCCGGCAAGGGCTTTTATGACTACAACGGCAAAGAGAAGTCCTTGTGGCCTGAGCTGACCAAGCTGTTCCCGACAGCCGCACAGCAGCCAACACAGCAAGAGCTGGTCGACCGTCTGATGTTCATCCAGGCCAATGAAGCTGCCCGCTGCTATGAAGAGAAGGTGGTGCGCTCGGTGGCTGACACGAACATTGGTTCGATCTTTGGCTGGGGCTTTGCGCCTCACCAGGGCGGTGCTTTGCAGTTCATCAACGCCATGGGTGCTCAGCGCTTTGTGGATCGTTCACGTGAACTGGCCCAGCGCTATGGCGACCGCTTTGCACCCGCTGCCGTTGTGGTGAAGCAAGCCCAAGAAGGCGGGTCGTTCAAAGATGAGTGATACCACCATGGCCACTGGTTTTGTTGAATACTTCAACGAGACCCACCAGATGGCGCGTGCAACCGCGCGCCGGTTCATTGATCAAGCGGTCAAGCCGCACATTGATGAATGGGAGGAGGCTGGCACCTTTCCGCGCGAGCTGTACAAGCAAGCGGGTGATCTGGGCCTGCTGAGCATTGGCCACCCCACCGCCTTTGGCGGCACGGGTGAGGCCGATGTGTTCCTGAAGGTGGCCGTCAGCGAAGAGCTGATGCGCAGTGGCTCCGGTGGTTTTGTGGCCAGCATCGGGTCTTTGGACATCGGCTTGCCGCCCGTGTGGCGGATGGGCTCTGATGCACTCAAAGACCGTGTGGTGCCACAAGTCTTGTCTGGCGACAAGATTGCCGCCTTGGCCATCACCGAGCCCAGTGGTGGCTCGGACGTGGCTAATCTTAAAACCCGCGCCGTGCGTGATGGCGACCACTACGTGGTCAATGGGTCCAAGACCTTCATCACATCGGGTACGCGGGCTGATTACTACACCGTGGCCGTCCGCACGGGCGAGCCAGGCTTTGCGGGCGTGTCTTTGCTGCTGATTGAGCGAGGCACACCCGGCTTCACACAAGGCAAGCCGCTCAAGAAAATGGGCTGGTGGGCCTCTGATACGGCTGAGCTGTTTTTTGAAGATTGCCGCGTGCCGGTGGGCAACTTGTTGGGGCCAGAGAACTCAGGCTTCTTCACCATCATGGCGAACTTTCAGGCGGAGCGATTGAGCCTGGCCATCATGGCCTACATGACGGCACAACTGGCTTTGGAGCAGTGCCTGGACTACGTCAAGCAGCGCACCACGTTTGGCAAGCCCTTGTCCAAACACCAGGTCATCCGCCACAAACTGGCTGAGATGGCCACCAAGGTGGACGTGGCGCGCGAGTACGCCTACCGCTGTGCGGCTCGCATGGCAGCGGGCAAGCAGGCCATCACCGAAGTATCCATGGCCAAGAACTTTGCCACCACCGTGGCCGATGAGGTCACGCACGAGGCTGTGCAGATCTTTGGTGGCATGGGCTTCATGCGTGAGTCGTTGGTGGAGCGTCTGTATCGCGACAACCGCATCCTGTCCATCGGCGGCGGGACGCACGAAATCATGAACGAGATCATCGCCAAGCAGATGAATCTCTGATCAGGAATAAACATGAACCAAGCTGTGATGCCGGCGATGTTGTCCGGCCTGCGTGTGCTCGACCTCACGCGTAACCTGCCTGGCCCCTTTGCCACGCGCATGTTGGCCGACCTGGGCGCGACGATCGTCAAGGTCGAACCGCCAGAGGGCGACCCTGCTCGCCCCTTGGGCGGGTTGTTTGAGGCGCTGAATCACGGCAAGGAATGCCGTCGCATCGACTTCAAAAATGCAGACGACCTGGCCCAATTGCGGGGTTGGGTGTCGGCATCCGATGTGATCGTGGACAGCTTCCGCCCTGGTGTCATGCAGGCGCTGGGCCTGGACTACGCCACCTTGTCTGCGCTGAACCCCAAGCTGGTGGCGGTGTCCATCACAGGGTATGGCCAGCAAGGCCCTTGGGCCGCCAAGGCCG
>JBDKHX010000202.1:0-4038 GCA_039797415.1 Pseudomonadota bacterium
TGCTGGCACCCCCTGCCCTGGCTTTTGCCCGTGCATGATGTTCAAGAAAATATCCTCCAGATCAGCCCGACCCATCTCCAGATCTTCGATCTGGCAACCGGCCTGACGCAAGGTGCCCAGCATGGTTTCGATTTCCAGGGCATCGCGGGCTGGCAACTGAACGATGCGACCGGTCAGGCGTGCCTTGGCAGCCAGATCGGCTGGCAGCACGTGGTCTGTTTTGAAGCGCAGCATGGTGCTGGCCGTGCCCGCCAACAGGGCAGAGGTGCGGTCCAGCGCCACCAATTCACCTTGTTTGATCATGGCGATGCGGTTGCACAGGGCCTCGGCCTCTTCCAGGTAGTGGGTGGTCAGCAAGACCGTATGGCCTTCTTTATTGAGCTTGGCAATGAACTGCCACAGGGTTTGACGCAATTCCACGTCCACCCCTGCGGTGGGCTCGTCCAGCACGATGACGCGAGGGCGATGCACCAGGGCCTGGGCCACCAGAACACGGCGCTTCATGCCGCCGGACAACTGGCGCATGTTGGCATCAGCCTTGTCGGTCAACCCCAGGTTGGCCAGCAACTCGTCGATCCAGGCATCGTTGCGACGCAGGCCGAAGTAGGCGCTTTGGATGCGCAAGGTTTCCCGCACCGAGAAAAAGGGGTCAAACACCAGCTCTTGCGGGACCACGCCCAGCGCCTGCCGGGACTTGGCGTAGTCCTTGACCACGTCGAACCCGCAAACGGAGACCTGGCCGGATGTGGCCCTGCTGAGCCCGGCCAAAATGTTGATCAGGGTGGTTTTGCCGGCACCGTTTGGACCTAACAAGCCAAAGAACTCGCCCTCTTCGATATCGAAGGAGACGCCTTTGAGCGCTTGGAGGGACCGGCCTGCCGAAGCAAACGTTTTGGTGACGTTTTGGAAAGAGACCGCGTTCATGGGGTCTGCATTGTAGAGACCCGGCCCTGCACCCCTTTGATGAGGGGTCAATCTGTCAACACAAAGTCAGGGACGCGCAGTACGATTCGGCTGCATTTTGTCCGTGTACCGAGGAGACAACCTTGTCCGATTTGAACGCTCGCTTTGAGCAAGCTGTAGCTCAATCCAAGCTGCTGCCTGCCAAGCCTGATAACAACACTCTTTTGAAAATTTACTCGCTGTTCAAACAAGCCACCACGGGTGATGTGCAGGGCGACCGTCCTGGGTTCACCGACTTTGTCGGTCGTGCCAAGTACGACGCCTGGGCTGACCTGAAAGGTCAAAGCCTGGAACAAGCCAAACAAACTTACGTCGATTTGATCGAATCACTCAACAAGTGATGAATCAGTGGCCATGCGCCACCCTGTAGCTACCGCTACATGGCAATCATCAGGCCCCGCACCCTGTTCAGGTTCGGGGCCTTTTTCTTGGGTGGCTTGAGCCGATCAGGCCTGGCCGCCAGCCTTTTCCAGCAAGCGGGACAGGTTCTTGTCGATTTCGGCTTCGATCATGGGCTTGACGGCCTTCATCATCAGGCCCAGCTTGGCTTCCAGCTCGAAAGCATCGCCGCGCACCTTCATGACGCCGGTCACGCCCGAGCGCTCGAACTTGATCTGGTCTTCGGTTTCACCGGCAACCAGAGAACAGGTCAAACCCATTTTCTGGGCAGCGCCTTCCATCCATTTGTTAGCCAACTCGCGTGCGGTGGCCAAGCCCAGGGAATGAGGACGATTGATGTGGATGTCTGACATGATGAATTCTCAGGTGAATTGAACTGCGGGCCGCAGTGTAGCGCCCAGCCAGCCCGGGTAAGATCTGCTTGGTTCATCTTGAGGGCTTGCCCACGCCATGTCCGCCGATACCTTGACCCCGCACCTGCCCGTTTTGCCTGAGTTGCTCGCGCAAAGCCCAGCCATTGCTGCGCTGCGCCGCGACATCCACGCCCACCCTGAGTTGTGCTTTGAAGAGATCCGCACCTCTGACCTGGTTGCCAAGCAACTGGAGGGCTGGGGCATTGAGGTGCATCGGGGCCTGGGCAAGACTGGCCTGGTCGGCGTGATCAAGGGCCGCCCGGGCAAGCGCGCCATCGGCCTGCGCGCCGACATGGACGCACTGCCCATGACCGAGCACAACCGCTTTGAGCATGCCAGCCGCCACCCCGGCAAGATGCATGCATGCGGCCACGATGGGCACACGGCCATGCTGCTGTCTGCGGCCCAATATCTGGCAGCACACCGCGACTTTGACGGCACGGTGTGCCTGGTGTTTCAGCCCGCCGAAGAAGGTGGTGGGGGTGCCGCCGAGATGATGAAGGACGGCCTGTTCACCCGCTTCCCGATGGATGCCATTTTTGGCATGCACAACTGGCCAGGCATGGCCGCCGGGCAATTTGCGATCAAGCCCGGCCCCTGCTTTGCATCGAGCAATGAATTTCACATCACCATCCACGGCAAAGGCTGTCATGCCGCCATGCCGCACTTGGGCATTGACCCGGTGCCTGTGGCGTGCCAGATGGTGCAAGGTTTCCAGACCATCATCACCCGCAACGTTCGCCCGATCGATACGGGGGTGATCTCGACCACCATGATCCAGGCCGGCGAAGCCACCAACGTGGTGCCCGATTTTGTGACCGTGCAGGGCACCGTCCGCACCTTCACAACGGAAGTGCTGGACTTGATCGAGACACGCATGCGCGCGGTGGCCGAACACACCAGTGCCGCCTATGGGGCGCGCTGTGAATTCAGCTTCCAGCGCAACTACCCTCCCACCATCAACCACACCGACGAAACCGATTTCGTGCGCCAGGTGATGACCGAGGTGGTGGGCGCCGACAACGTGCTGGACTTTGAGCCCACCATGGGGGCAGAAGACTTCAGCTACTACCTGCAAGAAAAGCCCGGCGCCTACTTTTTGATTGGCAACGGCGATGGCACCCACCGCGAAGGCGGGCACGGCCTGGGGCCTTGCATGCTGCACAACCCCAGCTACGACTTCAACGATCAGCTGATTCCGCTGGGGGCGACCTTGTGGGTCAAGCTGGTTCAGCGTTGGTTGGTCAGTTTAAAGGGCTGACGCCTCCTAGGACTTAATCGCGCGAGCGCAGCGCCAGCCATCTGAGCCCAAGCGAGGTCAATCGATAGCGCTGGTTACTACTTTGCGGTTTGTCAGGCAGTGTCATTTCGACCATTTTCAAGGCCAACGCGGGCTTCAGATAAGCATTCCGAAAATGATCTTCATGCTTGAGCGCCAGCGCATCCTGCATCTGCTGCCGAGACATCTCCCCATCTAGGCTACGTAGCAGACGCCCAACTTCCCCGGTGACTTCCCCGGTGACTTCCCCGGTGACTTGGTCAGAAGGAGTTAATCCAAGCATAGCCAAGGGGTGACAGGGCAAGCGGATTACAAACGAAAGCCGATCATCATCTGACTCAAACAAAGGCTGCGGTGAGCCGTTGGCTGCCATGACCTTCAGAATTTTCGGTATGCCTGTTGAACGGCCTTCCGTTAGGTCTAACTCCTTCAGGAACTCTCCAATCCGTCGGTTGCGGTAGCGGCGACTGACTGCGCGCCCAACCTGAAAATCTTCCAGCCGGATCGACCGATCCGGACCTGGGAAGCTCAGGATGACCAGTTCTTCGTTGCTGATGCGCACCTCGATGGGCTCGCGCTCTTCGTAAGACCGGTGATACACCGCGTTGACCAAGGCCTCCTCAATGGCGGCGTAAGGGAAGTTCCAAACCCGCGTGGCCTCGGCGCGGTCCGGGTGCTTGATGACGGTCTCGCGCAAGAAGTTGCGCTGGATGTAGCTCAAGGCCTCGCGCGTCATCCGCGCCAGCGGGCCTTTGAAGATCTTTTCCTCGAAGCGATCTCCGCCCGCGCCTTCGGGGAACCAGACCACATCGATCTGCACGCAAGGGAAGAAGCGCTCTGGTGTTTCATTGAAAAACAGCAGGCCCACGTTCTTGGGCCACGGTGATTCGGTGGGTCCGCCCGCCACGTTCATCTGCCGAGCCAAGGCATCGACCGACAGCCCGGGCGCATCCTGTGCCAGCGTGCTGCCCACCTCCTGCAAAA
>JBDKHX010000203.1:0-4037 GCA_039797415.1 Pseudomonadota bacterium
GGCCTGAAGTTCTGAATCAGCGCGTAGCGCGCATCATCACGCGGTCGATGTAGCCTTGCCCATCAAACGGGCGGCCTGACCGCTGTGATTCCCACACCATCTCGCCCAGCGCTTCCATGACCTCATGGTGCGCATCGTGCAAGGACGCACGACGTTGAACGAGCTTGTCGATCGCAGCCTTGATGCCCCGAGGCTGATCAATGCTGACCTGCTCGGTGATCGACAAATGCATGGACAGGTGCAAAAACGGATTGGTCTGCCCCCCTTCAACCGAATACTGGCGCGCGATGGCCGCATCGACGTCACTGAGATCGTCATGGTATTCGGGGTGCAGCACCATCCAGTCCACCGCTTGTGCCTCCAAAGGCGTCAGCGGCATACTGGACTGGTGTTTGGACCAGGCCTCGCAGAAAAAACGACGGACCTGTTCCTGGCTAGGCGCAAACATGAGCGGTGATGCCTGATCAAACGCCCAGGAGGTCGACTTCAAACATCAGTGTCGCGTTAGGAGGGATCACGCCACCTGCACCGCGAGCACCGTAGCCCAATTGCGCAGGGATGACCAAAACACGTGTGCCGCCAATCTTCATGCCCTGCACGCCTTCATCCCAACCACGGATGACGTGACCGGCGCCCAGAGGAAACTGGAAAGGCTGACCACGGTCTTTGCTGGAATCGAACTTGGCACCCTTGACGCCACCTTCGTACAGCCAACCGGTGTAGTGCACGGACACGTAGGCGCCTGCCTTGGCGACGTCGCCAGAGCCTTCAACGGTGTCTTCGTATTGCAGGCCAGAGGCGGTGGTGATGACGGGCATGTTCGATCCTTTCTATAAAGATGCGAAGTCTACCCGGTCTCCAAGGCCAGCCTTCGGTCAAGGACTTTTCGCTCCGTCAGTGCAAAATGCCCGAACAAAAGCAAAGCTAGAACATGCCTGCGTATCGAGGTAAACGCATCTTCTTTTACTTTTGGGCATTCAAGAAACACATCGGGATCTATCCACCAGTCAAGGCTGACAAACAACTGATTGCGGAGTTGGCGCCGTATCGGGGCCCAAAGGGTAATCTGTCCTTTCCCTTGTCAAAGCCGCTACCGGTCGAGCTAATCGGTAGGGTCGCGCTGACGTTGTATCAAGAGTATGGCCACTCGAAGTCATGACCAACGCGTGGCACACTCAACAAAAAACGATACGCCTTGGGAGGCGCAGATGGTCAAATTTTCCGTTACTGGGTTGCCTGCGCTCGCATGGGCTGTTGGGTTCATTGTTTTGTTGGCCGTACCAGTTTGGGGGGCGGCCCACATTGTTGGTGCCAGCAGGCCTGCGTTTGCAAGAGCCACCGCAGCCTTGACTATCAGCGTAGTCATGTCCATCGCTGCACTGTTCACAGCGGGAGGCTGGTCACTGCTGCTGGTCCCCATTATTTTCGTGTGTTCGTTCAAGTATGTGCTTGACACATCTTTCATGGGTGCATTTTTTCTATGCCTGCTGTCACTAGCTGGGTTGGTTGCAATGCAAAAGGCCCTGGGAGGTGGCATTTCGTTCTCGAATGAAGAAGCGTCAACGTACAACTTAAAACCAGTTGACTGGTTCGCGACAACCGTCAAAACTTGATCCACCGTCAAACCGAAAGCTGACATGCCAACCCATACCGTCCAACTCCATCGGGTGATCCGCACAACCCCAGATCGGATCTACCGTGCTTTTTTGGATGCGGATGCGATGGCCAAGTGGCTGCCACCGTACGGGTTCACGTGCAAAGTCCAACACATGGACGCCAAGGTTGGAGGCACCTTCAGGATGTCATTTACCAACTTCACATCAGGCAATTCGCATGCTTTTGGTGGCGAGTATCTGGAGTTGATCCCCAATGAGCGCATTCGCTATTCAGACAAATTTGATGATCCCAATCTGCCTGGCGAAATGGTGACAACGGTGACCTTGAAAAAGGTGTCCTGCGGAACCGAGTTCAGCGTTGTCCAGGAAGGCATTCCTGAGGTCATCCCCACCGAGATGTGTTACCTGGGTTGGCAGGAATCCATCGAGCAACTCGTCAAATTGGTGGAACCCGTTATCCCGGACTGACCCACATCGATAGAGCCAAGTCAATGAGACCGCATGTCAGGCTAACCGCAGTCCCTACCGGATCTCAGATTGCCAAGCGCGTAGCGGGGTCCTACTTCCACGACACGTATGAGGTCGATGTCAACGATCTGGAGCGTACAGCTTTAGGCCACTTCCTGGCGGCGGTGTCCCAGACTCCGGCATGGGTTGAAGTGCTCATGCAATTGCGCAATCGGATCGTTGGCCTCGTGGGCCTCAAGAACCTGGGAACACTGGGCGGCATAGACGCTGCAAAGCCTGAAAGCAGCTACAAACCAGGGGATCGCGTTGGTGTGTTCACCTTGCGATCGAATGAGCGCCATGAGGTCATCGTTTCAGACAATGACAAACATCTTGAGGTGATCTTGTCCTTGGTGGTGCTGCCCAGGAACGAAGAACAACCGCAGCGCGTCTCGCTGACAACGGTCGTGCATGTGCATAACCTGTTGGGGCGGATTTACATGCTGCCTGTGGCTCCCCTGCACAAAGTGATTGCGCGAGCAGTTTTGAAGCGACTTTCTTCATAAGAAGCAAGCCACAGACATTTGTCGATTGACTCAAATCGACATCAACTGCCGCACGCCTTCGGCTTCCATGTCCTTGCCACGTCCGCGCTGGATGACCTCGCCTCGTTCCATCACGAGGTATTGATCAGCCAGTTCGGCGGCAAAGTCATAGAACTGCTCAACCAGCACCACGGCCATTTTTTGGCCGTTCAAGCCCTCATCGGCCAGCTTGCGAATGGCTCGGCCAATGTCCTTGATGATGCTGGGCTGAATGCCTTCGGTTGGCTCGTCCAGAATCAACAGCTTGGGGCCGGCGGCCAAGGCGCGCGCAATGGCCAATTGCTGTTGCTGGCCGCCCGACAAATCACCGCCCCGGCGATGCATCATTTGCTTGAGCACGGGAAACAGCTCGAACAACTGCTCAGGCACGGGTGTGTTGCCAGGCTTGCTGGCCAGGCCCATCTGCAGGTTCTCGGCCACGGTCAACCGACCGAAGATTTCGCGGCCTTGGGGCACGTAGCCCACACCCATGCGCACGCGCTCATAAGGTTTGAGCTTGTCGATGCCCTGCCCATCCAGTTTGATGGCGCCTGATTTGATGGGCACCAGGCCCATCAGGCTTTTGAGCAAAGTGGTTTTGCCCACACCATTGCGGCCCAGGACCACGGTGACCTCGCCCACCTTGGCTTCAAAATCCAGCCCGCGCAAGATGTGCGAGCCACCATAGTATTGGTTGACGGCTTCTACTGTCAGCATGTTTTAGCGTCCCAAATAAACTTCGACAACCTTGTCGTTGGCTTGCACATCAGCCAAGGTGCCTTCTGCCAGCACCGAGCCCTCATGCAACACGGTGACCTTCTTCTTGGCGGCGTTGGCGCCTTGCGTGGTCAGCTCGCCGATGAACTTCATGTCGTGCTCAACCACAACCAGGGAGTGGGCACCTTCCAGAGACAAGAACAGCTCTGCCGTGCGTTCTGTCTCTTCATCGGTCATGCCTGCAACGGGCTCATCCAACAGCAAGAGCTTGGGGTCTTGCATCAACAGCATGCCGATTTCCAACCACTGCTTTTGTCCGTGAGACAACAGGCCCGCGGTACGCTGCGCTTGTGTCTTCAAGTGGATCAGCTTGAGCATCTCGCCGATGCGGTCCAACTGTTCGCTGCTGAGCTTGAAGAACACCGAGGCACGGGCACGGCGATCGGCCTTGAGGGCCAGTTCCAGGTTTTCAAACACGCTGAGGTGTTCAAACACCGTCGGCTTTTGAAATTTGCGGCCAATGCCAATTTGCGCAATTTCGTTTTCACGCATGCTCAGCAAGTCGATGGTGGAGCCAAAGAAGGCCGAGCCACTGTCTGGACGCGTCTTTCCGGTGATCACATCCATCATGGTGGTTTTGCCGGCACCGTTGGGGCCGATGATGCAGCGCATC
>JBDKHX010000204.1:0-4252 GCA_039797415.1 Pseudomonadota bacterium
CGCAAACTTGCGCACCGATGGCGAAGCGTGTGACACGCCCGTTGGCGCGGGCACTTCTGCGGGGGCCAGAGATGCGGTGGGCGCCACCCGCGTCGTGACCGCAGTGTCAACAACCGCTGCAGCCGGTGCGGGTGCAGGTGCAGGTGCGGAAGCTGGAGCCGGCGCGCTAGGCGCAGCAACGGTTGCGGCCACAGGTACAGCAGGCGCTGCCACGGCATTAGCAGCCGCATCAGCAGCCGTTTCCAGCACCGCGATGATGGAGCCTTGGCTGACCTTGTCGCCCAGCTTGACGCGCAACTCTTGCAACACGCCAGCGTGGGATGACGGCACCTCCATCGAGGCTTTGTCAGACTCGATGGTGATCAGGCTTTGTTCGGCCTTGATCGTGGCGCCTGGTTTGACCAGGATTTCATCTTGTCGGGGTTGATGCCATAACGCTGGATGGCTTGCGCCACCGCAGTTGCAGGCACCGAGCCCTCTTCAGACAGCGCCTTGAGCGCCGCCACGACGATGTAGTGACGGTTGATCTCAAAGTGCTCGCGCAAACGGTAGCGGAAGTCACTGCGACCAAAGCCGTCTGTGCCCAAGACCTTGTAGCCACGGCCCTTGGGGATGTAGGCACGGATCTGCTCAGGCAAAGCCTTGACATAGTCGGTCGATGCCACCACGGGGCCATCGTGATCTTGCAATTGCTGGGTCACAAATGGCACGCGTTGTGCCTCGGTGGGGTGCAGCAGGTTCCAACGTTCGCAGTCCTGGCCATCACGGGCCAGTTGGTTGAAGCTTGGGCAGCTCCACACGTCAGCGGCCACGTCCCAGTCTGATTCCAGCAACTCACGCGCGGCCATCGACTCACGCAGGATCGAGCCCGAACCCAAGAGGTTCACCCGAGGCTTCTTCTTGCTGGAGCCTTCTTCCAGCAAGTACATGCCCTTGATGATTTCCTCTTCCGTGCCTTGACGCAAACCTGGCTGGGCATAGTTTTCGTTCAACAAGGTCAGGTAGTAGAAGACGTTTTCTTGCTTCTCCACCATCCGCTTGAGGCCATCCTGGATGATCACAGCCACCTCATGCGCAAAGCTGGGGTCGTAGCTCATGCAGTTGGGAATGGTGCCGGCGATCAGTTGGCTGTGGCCGTCCTCGTGCTGCAGGCCTTCGCCGTTCAGCGTGGTGCGGCCCGATGTGCCACCCAGCAAGAAACCGCGCGCTTGCATGTCACCCGCAGCCCAGGCCAGGTCGCCTACACGTTGCAAACCGAACATCGAGTAGTAGACAAAGAACGGAATCATCACGCGGTTGTTTGTCGAATACGACGTTGCCGCGGCGATCCACGAGCTCATGCCGCCCGCTTCGTTGATGCCTTCTTGCAGGATCTGGCCTGCCTTGTCTTCACGGTAGTACATGACCTGATCGCGGTCGACCGGGGTGTACTTCTGCCCTTCGGGGGCGTAGATCCCGATCTGGCGGAACAGGCCTTCCATACCAAAGGTGCGGGCTTCGTCGACCAGGATCGGCACGATGCGAGGGCCCAGATTGGCGTCACGCAACAGCGGGGTCAAGCAACGCACAAACGCCTGTGTGGTCGAGATTTCGCGGCCTTCGGTGGTGGGCTCCAAAATCGACTGGAAGGCAGACAGGTCTGGCACCGGCAAATGCTCGTCTGCTTTGGGGCGGCGTTTGGGCAAGTAACCACCCAAGGCCTGACGACGCTCATGCAGGTACTTCATCTCCGGCGTGTTGTCAGCCGGTTTGATGAAAGGCAGCTTGGCGATGTCTTCGTCTGCCACCGGGATGTTGAATCGGTCGCGGAACAACTTGATGTCTTCGTCCGTCAGCTTTTTGGTCTGGTGCGCGGTGTTTTTGCCCTCACCGCTCTTGCCCATGCCAAAGCCCTTGACGGTCTTGATCAGCAAAACGGTGGGCTGCCCTGTGTGATTGGCCGCAGCGTGATACGCCGCATAGACCTTTTGAGGGTCGTGGCCGCCACGGTTCAAGCGCCAGATATCGTCGTCAGACAAACGGGCCACCATTTCAGCGGTGCGGGGGTCACGCCCGAAGAAGTTCTTACGGACAAAGGCGCCATCATTGGCCTTGCAGGCTTGATAGTCGCCATCGACCATCTCCATCATGATCTTGCGCAGGATGCCTTCTTTGTCTCGCGCCAAAAGCGGATCCCAGTAACTACCCCACAGCAGCTTGATCACGTTCCAGCCAGCGCCGCGGAACTCGCCTTCCAGCTCTTGCACGATCTTGCCGTTGCCGCGCACCGGGCCGTCCAGGCGCTGCAAGTTGCAGTTGATGACAAAGACCAGGTTGTCCAGCTTTTCGCGCGAGGCCAGACCAATGGCGCCCAGGGATTCGGGTTCGTCCATCTCACCGTCGCCGCAGAACACCCACACTTTGCGCTTGGATGTATCGGCAATGCCACGGGCATGCAGGTATTTCAAGAACCGAGCCTGATAAATCGCCATCAGCGGGCCCAAGCCCATCGACACGGTCGGGAACTGCCAGAACTCCGGCATCAACTTGGGATGCGGGTAGCTGGACAAGCCCTTGCCGCCTACTTCCTGGCGGAAGTTGATCAACTGGTCTTCGGTGATGCGGCCTTCCATGAAGGCGCGGGCGTAAATGCCGGGGGCGGAGTGACCTTGCACATAGAGCAAGTCACCGCCGTGCCCTTCATGGTCGCCATGCCAGAAGTGGTTGAAGCCACAACCCAACATGGTCGCCAGCGATGCAAACGATGAAATGTGCCCACCCAGGTCACCACCATCGGGCGGGTTGTGGCGGTTGGCACGCACCACCATGGCCATGGCGTTCCAGCGCATGTAGCTGCGCAGGCGCTCTTCGATTTCGAGGTTACCGGGGCAATGGGCCTCGTCCTCCACCGCAATGGTGTTGACGTAGGCGGTATTGGCCGAGAAAGGCAAGTCGATGCCAGCCTGACGGGCATGATCCAGCAAGTGCTCCAACAAGTCGTGAGCGCGTGCGCGGCCTTCGGTTTCAATGACCCCGCTCAGGGCGTCCAGCCACTCTCGGGTTTCTTGAGGATCCAGATCCATCGACGATGATGGCAGAGGATCATTCGCTGACATAGGCAAGCCTCCAACGTAGGGCACTGATGGTGCTAATCAGTATGAGCGACATCGCTCCACAATGGGAAAATTTGAACAATTCGATAACACCCGATTTACCCATCATTTCGTTGGCTGATCCATTGTGGGTGACCACACCGATAATCTAGGCATGCCGTTTTCCGCCTCAACCAATACAAACACCACTGTTGCCACTCCGGTACAGGGTCAAACCAACCGCCTCTTCTGGCGCTGGTGGCGCAAGCAATCCCCCAGCCAGCAAGACCGCTACGCGACCTTGGGGCCACTGGTTTCGGTGCTGCTGTTCCTGGCCGCGATCATTGCGGCCTTCTGGTACCTGCGAAATGAGGAGCTGGAACGCGAGCAAGAGTCGGTTCAGCGCGACACAGAAGTGGTGCAACAACAACTACGCCTGCGTCTGGTTGAAAACCAGGAGCAGCTATTGCGCCTGGCCCGCGAGATCAGCCTGCGCCAGGTCAATGCCGACCAGTTCATGCACCAGGCCAGTGACTTTGTGCGTGCCCGCCCTGAGCTGATCAGTCTGACCTGGGTCCAGGCTGACGCCAAGGTCAAAGCCACCCATTTGGCCTTGAACCTGCCCATGCAGCCCATCCAAGGGCTGGACTTGAGCACCGACGCCTCACAAGACGACATCTACGACCCGCTTCAGCAAGCGATTGAGCCCAAAAGCGCCTTCAAGCTGGCCCGTGAGCGGGGTCAGCCGGTCTACACCCAGCCGTACACCAACCAACTGGCGTCCAAGGTCATCTTGCTGCACATCCCCCTGATCGACCGCAGCGGGTTCAACGGCACCTTGGTGGCCGAATACTCGCTGGAAGCGCTGATGCGCTACCTGGTGCCGCGCGATGTGGCCAGCCGCCATGCCATGAGCCTGGTCCAGATCAGCGGCCAGGTACTGACCAGTACAGTCGGTGGGGTCACCGAAACCACCACCCGCCCCACATTCGTCCATGAAGTGATGGTCACCCCCGTGGGCAACGGCCTGATCTTGCGCGGCATGGGGTTCCGCACGTCATCCAAACTGATCGGCAACACGCTGTTCTGGATGGTGATGGCCCTGTCCGCCCTGACGGTGTGGACGCTGATGGGCACCCTGCGCCACATGCGCCGCCGCGCCCAGATCCAGAAAACCTTGG
>JBDKHX010000205.1:0-4027 GCA_039797415.1 Pseudomonadota bacterium
TTTTGGCAAGCCCTTCCACATCCACAAGTTCCGCACCATGCGCCATGACCCTGCTGGCAATGGTTTGCAGATCACCGTGGGTGCAGACAGCCGCATCACTCGTGTGGGCGGCTTGCTGCGGGGCTCCAAGCTGGACGAATTGCCGCAGTTGATCGACGTGTGGGTGGGCACCATGAGCCTGGTCGGCCCACGGCCCGAAGTGCCCCGTTATGTGGCGCACTACTCGGCTGACATGAAGGACAAGGTTTTGTCCGTTCGCCCCGGTATCACCGACATTGCGTCGATCGAATACCGTGATGAAAGCGCCGTGCTGGCAAGGGCGTCAGACCCTGAGCAAGCCTATATCCACGAGGTGATGCCTCACAAGCTGGCGCTGGCTGCCAGCTATGTGGATCAAGCATCCGTGTGGATGGACATCAAGCTGATCTTGCGCACGATCATGGCGATCGTGCGAGGTTGAATCGAATCAGCTCAGTGGGCTTGGCGGCGGCGTGCAGCCCAGCCTATGCCGACGAGGCCCAAGCTCATCAGGGCGTAGGTGCTGGGTTCTGGGATGGCTGGAATCGATGGCAAAGGTGAAGAAGCCGGAAATACCGGGGTGCTTGCAACGCCAACTTGCAGGGACATAGTGCCTGCGTCCTGCACGGCATTCCAAGTTGTTTCGGTCGATTGATCCAGCCCAAGGGCTTGGGTGAATGCTTGGCGACTTGCTACGGACCAAGCTAACCCGGTTAGCTCGATACGATACTCCCCTTCAAGTTGAAAGGAGGATGGCGCAGCGTTTTTTGCTTGCCACAGCAATAACGAGTCAATCGGCGCTAGTCCATTACTACCGGTCACTTCGGCTCTGATTTCCAAAGTCTGGGTGTTGATGGTCCAATCCATTAATGTGATGAAGGATCCATTCGGGGTAGAGAGGGTCAATCCATTGCCTTGTGTCGAAGCTTCAATCAAATCTGGTCCGGGTACGCCGATATAGGAGGTGATACCCATCGCACCAACAGCTCCAGCGTAGGTGCCATCGTTCCATTTGAGGAATGGCGCACTGCCGGAACCGTTGGGCGTCAGTCCGATCTGAGTTGCGTCAAATGCTCGGAGCATCTGGTTACTGAACGAGATGCTTGCAATGCCCCAATCGCTCGTGGTTGGGCCTGCGATTTCGTCTACTTCGTATGAGGGGCCAATGTCGATGGTCAAGTCCCCACCAATGGTCACGCCATCAGCCAACGCAACATGGCTGAACCCACACAGTGCAGCCGCGATCAGTCCGGTCTTTGTTCGAATACCCAGCATCTCCACCCTCTTGCTTCATTATTTGTACTTAACGAAGCATCATATCTGGGGTGAGGGGTATCCCTTTACAGGGATTGTTTGGTGTTGTGCTTCAAAAACTGGCGCAGTTCTTTGTCATCCCGTCGGATGTGGATGGACAGCCAGTCTCGCAAAACGGTGGACAGTTGCGAGGCAACCGTCACGCTGCCGGATTCGTACTTGGCTTGCAAAGTCTTGAGTCGCAAAATGAACCGTTCGTGCCCAGCTTTGTGCCCAACCAGATTGGGGAAGTTGACCGAGGCCATGAGGCTTTCTTCGCGTCGCAGATGGCCTGCTGTGTAGTCCAGCAAATCATGCAGGACCTGGTCCACGATCTCGTGCCCCAGCCCATCGCTGGTCGCTGTGTGTAGTTGGTTGACCAAGGCGACCAGTTGTTTGTGGTCCGCATCGATGGGGCCGTTGTCGATAACCAGATCCTCTGCCCATTCAAAATAAGCCATCTGATGTCTCCAACGAAGGTTAAGCAATGGCCAGCGGTGCGTGGTAGCTGAGTCGGTTGGCTGCCTCGAGCTTGAAGGTGCTGACGGTTTGCAGCAGTTGATCGGCTTGGTGCTCGATGGATTTTGCGGCGGCCGCGCTTTCTTCAACCAGTGCCGCGTTTTGCTGGGTCACCATGTCCATTTGTGAAACGGCCTCGTTGACCTGTTCAATGCCCAGCGATTGCTCCTTGCTGGCTGTCGTGATCTCGCGCATCAAGTCAGCCACGCGCCGCACGTGAACCACAATTTCATCCATCGTGCTGCCAGCTTGTTCGACCAGTTGGCAGCCTTCTTTCACGTTGCCAACCGAGTCGCCAATCAGCTCTTTGATTTCTTTGGCTGCCAGGGCAGAGCGGCCAGCCAGGCTGCGAACTTCACTGGCAACCACGGCAAAGCCTCGGCCTTGCTCACCCGCCCGGGCCGCTTCGACGGCTGCATTCAAGGCCAGGATATTGGTCTGGAATGCAATGCCATCAATGACGCCAATGATGTCGGCAATCTTGGTGGATGATTCATGGATGGCTTCCATGGTGTGAACCATTTGTGAGACAACACTGCCGCCTCGTACGGCGACTTCGGAGGCTGTTTCAGCCAGATTGTTGGCATGGACACCGCTCTCAAAGTTGTGTTTGACCGTGGCTGTCAGCTGCTCCATCGATGCGGCAGTTTCTTCTAGTGCGCTGGCTTGTTCTTCTGTGCGAGACGATAAATCCATGTTGCCTGAGGCGATCTGGCTGGTGGCTGTGGCCAACGATGCCGTGCCTTCTCGCACTTGTGTGACGATGTGGATCAGGCTGCCGTTCATGTCATGCAGCGCTTGCAGCAGTTGGCCGCATTCATCGGCATCACAGTCGGTTTGGGGGCTGCTCAAATCGCCTGCAGCCACGGTTTTGGCCAGTGTTACTGCCTGACTGATGGGGCGAGTGATGGAGCGTGTCACCCACCATGCAAATGCTGCGCCGCTGAGAGCGCCCATGGTGCCGATGGTCAGCATCAGGATGCCGGCGGCATGCAGTTGGTCTTGCAACTCTTGGCTGCTTTGTTGCACCACCTTCTTTTGCAATGCCGTCAATTGAGTGATGGGTGATTGCAGCGCATCCAGTCGAGGAAGTGTTTCGCTCAACATCAAGGCATTGGCTTGTGCCCGCTCGCCTTGCTTGACAAGGTTTGCTACTTGGGTAAATGACGCGCCGTATTGCTCACGCGCTTGTTTGAGTTGCGCCAGCAGTTGGCGCCCCTGTGGCAAGTAGACCAGTTGGTCCAAGGTGTTCAGGGCATCCGAGATCGCTTTTTTGTTGGTGTTGATGTCGGCTTGGATGCGTGTGATCTGGGTGGTATCTTCCGTGATCAACAATTGCATGGACAGGCGCGCATTGGCGCGTGTCGTGGCATTGACGATGTTGGCGGCATCAGCTTTGACCCAGTCCTTTTCAATGATTCGATTGTTGATGGCGCTGACGTCGTTAAAGCGCAGTAAGGCGACAGCCACGATGCTCAACATCATCACAATCAACAAGCCAAAGCCCATTCCCAGGCGCTGACCAATCCGCATGTTGTTCAATTTCAGCATGAATGCATCCCTTCCGTGTATACAAACACTGGTGGGTGCATGTGAAAGAAGCCGCACCCCAGGCTTAGAGCCGATGGTGGGCTGTTTGGTTGGTGCCGACCTTGGCGTGGATTAAGTTTGAAAAATCAGCGCTGAAAGTCGTGCTTAATTAACGCGCAGTGCCATTGACAACGCTTCTGATTCTGGCAATGGTTTCATCCATGGGGGCTTGCATAGAAACTTCTAGCCCCAGTTTGCGGGCGATGTCATTGACGATGGCGGGGTTCAAGGGGATGCCGCCGGCATCGATGGCAGCGAGTAAAGACTGCGCACGTTGTTCGACTGTGGATGCTGGCGTGCGTGTCTGTTGACGACGCTGAATCAAGTCTTTGAAGGTCGCCATCAGCATTCCACAATGTTCACTGCCAAGCCGCCTCGGGCGGTTTCTTTGTATTTGTCTTTCATGTCCGCGCCAGTTTGCCGCATGGTCTCGATGACTTTGTCCAGGCTCACGCGGTGTGATCCGTCACCATGCATGGCCAGTCTGGCTGCGTTGATGGCTTTGACCGATGCAATGGCATTGCGCTCTATGCAGGGGATTTGAACCAGGCCACCGACGGGGTCGCAGGTCATGCCCAGGTGGTGTTCCATGCCGATCTCGGCAGCG
>JBDKHX010000206.1:0-4025 GCA_039797415.1 Pseudomonadota bacterium
GAACTCAGACACCCGCTCATTGGTCTGCGCGACACCAGACACCAAAACGGTCTGGTTGTCTTGCTTGATGTTCGTCAGGTACATCCCCTCAGGGGTCTGACGCACCAACTCGTTGAGCAGGTAGACCGGCATATTGCGATCGGTCTGCAGGTCTTCCACAGAACGTTGACGGGCCCGCAAAGACTCAATTTCTTCCTTCAAGGACGATACGTCCTTGATCTGATCTTCAAGCTTCAGGATTTCGGCCTTCAAGAACTCGTTGCGTTCTGTTTGAGACGACATCATCTGCTGCTGAACCATGTAGCCCAGCACAATCAGCACGGCACCCGCCGCAACAGACGCCCCCAAGCCCACAAAGAAGGCTTGCTTGCGCAGTCGACGTTTTTCCTCGCGATGAGGTAAGAGGTTGATCAAAATCATGCGAGGAACCTCCGCATGGCCAGACCACACGATGTCAGATACGACGGCGACTCGCGCCTGAGTTTGCTCTCACGAACAGCAGAACCCAACTTCATGCCATCAAACGGATTCACCACCATCGCAGCAAAACCGGTCAACTCCGTCACCCGGTCTTTCAGTCCCGGCAAAGCTGCCGTGCCGCCTGCCAACATCACGTAATGCACCTTGTGGTGAGGCGTACTGGTAAAGAAATACTGCAACGCCCGACCGATTTCCTGCGACAGACTGTCCACAAACGGAATCAGGATCGTTTGCTGAAAATCCTCAGGCAAATCGCCTGACAGCTTTTTGGTCTCGGCCTCTTCAAACGAGAAGCCGTATTGCCGAGAAATCAGTTGCGTCAATTGCGCCCCACCGAAAGCCTGGTCGCGGTCGTACAACAGTTCGTTGTCGCGCAACACCTTCAGGCTGGTTGTTTCGGCACCAATTTCAAACAAGGCGATCAAGGCGTCCTTGCCTTCACCTGGCAAAGCGTTAACCAAACGCTCAACAGCCAAACGCGAGGCGTAAGACTCGATATCAAGAATGGCAGGCTTCAAACCGGCAGCTTCAGCCAAACCTTGGCGGTCCTGAACTCGGTCTTTGCGAGAGGCAGCGATCATCACCTCGACGTCACCCGCCGAAGTCAGGCTCGGGCCAATCACACAGAAGTCCAGACTGACTTCGTCCAAAGAGAACGGTATGTACTGGTTGGCTTCCGCCTCCACCTGCATTTCCATTTCCTCGTCGCGCAAGCCTGCGGGCAGCATGATCTTTTTGGTGATCACCGCTGACTGAGGCATCGCCATGGCGACGTGTTTGGTCCTGGTGCCACTTTTTTGCACCACTTTGCGAACGGCCTCAGCCACTTCGTCAAACTTCTCGATCTGGCCCTCCACAATCCAGCCCTTTTCAAAAGGCTCGGACGCGAAACGTTCCAAGACGTATTCGCCAGATGTTGTCTGGCTCAGTTCGACCAGCTTCACGCTTGATGAACTGATATCCAGTCCAATCATTGGCGGATGCCCTCGGCCTAAAAGCGTGTCAATAAAGCTCACACCGTCCCCCACGCGTCGCATAGAACGCTGGAAAGTTAATAAATCGGTTCAATGCTATCAGCAAAGGTTTTGTGTCAGAAGCCGAGTAAAGCAGGATAAAACCGCCCTACGTTGCGCCTTCCACACGGGTTACAAGGAGTTTCAAAACTCCCCGTTGCCGATAACGTGAGAACCATCCACGTATTCGCACGTAGATTTAGGCAGTATCGGCACTTGGGTTTCTATAATTAACCCTTCATTTTTGCCAACCACCCATGAGCGACGCCCCCACTGCCAAACGCACAACGAAGTCCTCCCGCTTTGCAGCTTGGGGAGCCCAACATTGGTGGATGAGATGGTTGGTCAAGCCTTTGATCGTCCTGATGGGGCTAGGCTTGTCCGGGGCGCTCGCGATTGTATTGGTCGCAGGCATCGGTTTGGCTGTCGCTTACCCCAACCTCCCCGAAGTCAGCGGGTTGACAGACTACCAGCCCAAAATGCCGTTGCGGGTTTACTCCGCAGATCAGGTATTAATTGGCGAATTTGGCGAAGAAAAACGCAATTTCCTGCCCATCAAACAGATCCCCAAAGTCATGCGGGACGCTGTTTTGGCCATTGAGGACGCGCGCTTTTATAAACATGGCGGCGTTGACTACATCGGCGTCTTGCGCGCCGGCCTGGCCAATTTTGGTGAATCTCGCAGCCAAGGGGCCTCCACCATCACCATGCAGGTGGCCCGCAACTTCTACCTGCCCACCGAAAAAACCTTTACCCGCAAGATTTACGAGATCTTGCTGGCCATGAAGATCGAAAGCCTGTTGTCAAAAGACCAGATTCTTGAGCTCTACATGAACCAGATTTACCTGGGCCAGCGCGCCTATGGTTTTTCCGCTGCCTGCGACACCTATTTCGGCAAGCCCATCGCAGACATCAATATTGCTGAAGCCGCCATGCTGGCGGGCCTACCCAAGGCACCGTCGGCCTATAACCCTGTCCGAAATCCCAAGCGCGCCACCATCCGCCAGCAGTACATCATTGATCGGATGTTTGAAAACGGCTTCATCACCGCAGAACAACGTGACCAAGCCAAAGCCGAAAAACTGAGCTACCGCAGCAAGGCCCCCATCCCCATCCACGCCGAATATGCTGCGGAAGCCGCGCGCATGTTGATGCACGAACAATATGGCGCTGACGCCTACACCCGGGGCATCAATGCCTACACCTCCATCAACATGACCGAGCAGACGGCCGCTTACAAAGCGCTGCGCAAAGGCCTGATGGACTTCGACCGGCGCCAAGTCTGGCGAGGCCCAGAGGCCTACATTGACCTGCCAGCGGACCCCAAACAAATGGACATCCGCATTGCCGAAGCGCTGGAAGAACACCCTGACAGCGACAACGTGATCGCGGCTGTGGTCACCATGACCTCGCCCAAATCATTGTTTGCCACCTTGCAGTCTGGCGAACAAATCACCATTGGCGCTGACGGACTCAAAGCTGTCGGCAACGCCTTGGCAGACAAAGCCGCCCCCAAACACCAAATCCGCAGAGGGGCCATCGTCCGAGTGGTTCAGGACAAACAGAAAGAAGCATGGTCTGTTGTCCAGATGCCAGAAGTCGAAGGCGCCTTCGTGTCGATGGACCCACGTACCGGCTTGATTCGCGCCATGGTCGGCGGCTTTGACTTCAACCGCAACAAATTCAACCATGTGACCCAAGCATGGCGCCAGCCGGGCTCCAGCTTCAAGCCATTCATTTATTCATCCGCCCTGGAAAAAGGTTTCACCCCAGCCACTGTCGTCAACGATGCCCCGCTGTTCTTTGATGCAGGCACCACAGGGGGGCAACCTTGGGAGCCCAAAAACTACGACGGCAAGTTTGAAGGCCCGATGCCTTTGCGCAAAGCACTGGCTAAATCCAAGAACATGATTTCGATCCGTATCTTGCGATCTGTGGGCGCCAAATATGGTCAAGAGTGGACCACTCGCTTTGGATTTGACGCTGACAAGCACCCGGCCTACTTGACCATGGCCTTGGGTGCGGGTTCAGTTACCCCCCTGCAGATGGCTGATGCCTATGCGGTGTTTGCCAACGGCGGCTACCGTGTCAACCCCTTGCTGGTCACCAAAGTAACCGACACCCGAGGGCACACCCTGGCGAACTACCGCCCCACCCCGCTTGACGAGTCCATGCGCGCCATTGATGCCCGCAACGCATTCGTCATGAGCAGCCTGCTGCAGGAAGTGACCCGTTCCGGCACGGCAGCCCGCGCGCAAGCCACCCTCAAACGACCTGATCTGTACGGCAAAACGGGCACCACCAACGACTCGATGGACGCCTGGTTCGCAGGCTACACCGCCCACAACGTCGCGGTTGTCTGGATTGGCCACGACCAACCACGCAAACTGGGTGACAAAGAAACCGGCGGCGGCCTGGCCTTGCCCATCTGGATTGACTTCATGGCCACCGCGCTGCGCAACGCACCGATTGAAGAGCCTGTTGCCCCCGAAGGGGTCGTCAACATCAACGGCGAGTGGTTCTACGAAGAGT
>JBDKHX010000207.1:0-4473 GCA_039797415.1 Pseudomonadota bacterium
TTGAGCTCGAAATCCTTGCCCGTAGCAGGCATGAACTGCCACATGCCGGATGCGCGAGCGGAGGACATGGCCTGGGGGTTGAATGCGCTTTCGATGAACGGCAGTAGCGCCAGTTCAGTGGGCATGTTGCGACGTTGAATTTCTTCAACAACGTGGAACAGGTAGCGACTGGCTCGCGCTGTCATGCGCTGGACGTAGTCCGGGCGGGTTCGGTACCACTGCTCGTGATCGGTCACCAATGTGGACTGCAATTCTGGCAGGGCGTAACCCAAGCGGATGCGCCCCCACAGGTCTTGATTGGCGGTCAGGTCTGACAGGTTGACCGGTGCATCTGGACGCAAAGGGTCCAAGGGGGTGCCAATGGCTTCACGCGGATTGCCGTCATCCAATGGGATGGCAACCGCTTCTGTCTGGACAGATGGTTTTTTCAGAGATGTCGGGGCCGCCGCAGCCGTAGGTGCTTTGCGGATCAAGGCCTCAGGATCAAATGCTGCTTGGCGAGACGATGACATCGAGGCCAGTTCGGCACTCATTTTCAAACCGTGGTCCCCCACAAAATGCGGTGGGGTGGATGGACTGCTTGCGCAACCCATCAGGTACGTGCTGCCGATCAAAGCAGCGGGGATCCAAAGACGTTTCATGTTCAAAAAGTGTTCTTCCAGGCTCGCAGGGCGATGAATACAGCTTCAGGCTGCTCAGTCGTGGCGCCGTGCATGCGGGCTTGCGAAATGATTTCTGGTTGGGTCAAACGCAGATAAGGATTGATCTCACGTTCGACCCGCAAAGTTGTGGGCAGGGTCGGCAAGTGCCGGCCTCGCAGATTCAGGCAATGTTGGCGATGTGTTCGCAGCACAGGGTTACCAGGCTCAACCGCCTCAGCAAAGTCGAGGTTGTTGAGCGTGTATTCATGCGCTGGACATATTTTAGTTTGTTCAGGCAGTTGTGCCAATCGATTCAGGCTCTGCCATAACAATTCAGGTTGCCCATCAAATACTCTGCCGCAACCCGCTGAAAATAGGGTGTCGCCGCAAAATAAGACGGGGCCATCACCATCAGAAAGGAATACTTGTTCGCAAAAAAACGACAGGTGTTCTGCTGTATGGCCTGGGGTCTCCCAAACATGGAAGGTCAGGGGCCCGAATGTGATCTGATCGCCTTCGTAAACAGGGTGATTGACGCCCGAATTTTGTAGCGACTCAGGCCCATGAATGGGCCCATCCAGATAGGGCTGAAGAGCAGCAATGCCCGCAATGTGATCCGCATGCCGATGGGTCACTAAAATGGCTTTGAGTTTCAGTCCGTTCTGATTCAAGGTTTGAATGACGGGCGACGCATCTCCGGGATCAACCACCAGGGCTTCTTGGCCGTTGTGGATCATCCAGATGTAGTTGTCGGTAAATGCGGGTAAAGCCAGTAATTCCATGACCAAAGTCGCCCCGATTGTTGAATTGCACCCCTGGTTGGCATTGCCGCCGGGTCAAGCCCTGCTGGAATGGGAGCAAGCGCAATTCGATCGCCTGGTAGCCGATATTTTTGGGTTTCACGCCATCCAGTTGGGTTTGCCTGAATTGGATGGTCTGAGGGCCAATCGGATGCAGCACAGGTGGTTGGCCTTGGACGCTTCATACGACGACTGGATCATATCCAGTACGGATGTCGTCAAGCGTAACCTGTTGATAGGAAATGTTGACGCTGCTGGCCGCGTGAATGCACAGGAATCGGGTGCCTTGTTGAGTTTGCGGTGTGACTTCGAGTCTTTGCCGTTTCCCAATAACAGCCTGGATTTGGTGGTGTTGCCGCATGCGCTGGAGTTGGCGCACGATCCGCATCGCACCTTGCGTGAGGTGGAACGGGTGTTGATGCCCGAAGGCAAGGTGGTGATTTCTTGTTTCAATCCCGCCAGCTTGTGGGGCATGTATCAACGCCTGGGACAATGGGGGATGAACAAGTCGCCGGTGTTGCCGCAAGGTGAGTTCATTGCGCACTGGCGGCTGAAGGATTGGCTGCGCCTGCTGGACCTGGAGGTGGCTGGTGGTGGGTTTGGTTGTTACCGGCCTTTTGTCAGCAATGAGTCATGGTGGTCACGCCTGCGCTGGATGGAAGCGGCGGGTGATCGGTGGTGGCCCTTTTTGGGCTCGGTTTATTTTGTGGTGGCGGTCAAGCGGGTGCACAGCATGCGTTTGATCGGCAAATTCAAGAAGGCGCGCAAAGCCAAGGCTGGCGCGCCTGCAGTGGTGGCACAGCGGCATCAACGCCAGGGCGCCACCCAACAGGATGGAAACGGATGACGGATACGGCTATGCCATCGGTGGTGATCTATACCGATGGTGCGTGTAAGGGCAACCCAGGCCGAGGTGGTTGGGGTGTGTGGATGGTCAGTGGCGAGCACGAGCGCGAGATGTGGGGTGGCGAGCTGGTCACCACCAACAATCGAATGGAGTTGACGGCCGTGATTCAGGCGCTGACGGTGCTCAAGCGCCGCTGCAATGTGATCATCTACACCGACAGCGAATACGTGCGCAAAGGCATCACCGAGTGGATCGGGGGCTGGAAGCGTCGTGGCTGGAAGACGGCGGATAACAAGCCCGTCAAGAATGCAGACCTGTGGCAGCAGTTAGAGACGGCTGCTTTGGCGCATCAGGTGGACTGGCGTTGGGTCAAGGGCCACGCGGGTGACCCCGGCAATGAACGTGCGGATGGCCTGGCCAATCGCGGAGCCGAAGAGGCTCGTTGATCAGAGCATCAGGACCATGGTCATCTTGTCGAAGTAGCGCACTTGACCAGGCCCGTCGACCAACCTCAGGGCATGGGGCACAACGCCGCAGGATTTGAAGCCCGCATGTTCGTACAAACGGATGGCGCTGCTGCTTGAGGTGCTGACTCGCAAGGTGATCTGTTCCAGACCGATGGCTTTGCGCGCTTCGGCAATGCAAGCGTCCATCAGTAGGCGGCCCACACCACGCGCGGTGTGTGATGGGCGAACCATCATGCTGTTGAGCTCGGCGCTGTGACGCAGCTTTTGCATGGACTGGCGTTCCAGCCCGATCATGCCGACCATGTGGCCATCGGCCCAGGCCCCCAGCAAGAACGAACCGCCCAAAGGTTCACCCAAGCCCAAGCGGCCAATGAAGCTTTCAGGAGGGCGGGCTTGTTCGCTTTCGATGTCGGCATCGAAAGCATCAGGGTGCAGGCGCAATGCCTCGTCGCGCAGTGTTTTGTAAGCGCCCAAATCCGCAGGAGCGATGCGGGCGATGCGCAATCCGGGCGAATCAGATGCGGCCATGCAGGGACTCCAGGGTGTTCATATTGGCAAAAGCGGAAGGGTCGTCAAAGGATACTGCTGTCCAGTTCGTCGATTGGATGAAACGGCCTACTTTCCGTTCACCATTCACAAACTGGTCCAACAGTTTAGGATAAACCCGCTTGTGAATCAGGCTGCAGACCCAATGAGGTCTTTCTTCGTCGAGCTCGTTGGTCAGCGGTGTGGCGATATCCAGATCGTGCTGCAACGCAGCATGAAGCAGGCGTTCGACCAGATCGGCTGGGATGCGGGGGCTGTCACAAGGGCACACCATCACCCAGTCGCCAGGTGCATGGCGCAAGCCAGTGAGGATGCCGGCCAGCGGTCCACTGTTGGCGGGCAGGTCTGGATCGTCGGCAAACACCTGCGTCGTGTTCAGCAAGGCTGCGTATTCAGTCGGATGACGATTGGCGCTGACGCCGAGCCAACTCACTTGGCCTTGCAGTGTCTGCCATACCCTTTGCGCCATGGCTTGCCCCTGGTAGGCCTGTAGCCCCTTGTCGAGCCCGCCCATGCGTTGACTGAGACCGCCGGCCAACAGCCAGCCCGACACGTTGTTGCTTGAATCTGTCATGGTGCGAGCTTAGCCGCCGATGTAGCTCATCTCAATGCGTTTGGCATGAACCGCCTTGATCGGGATGATGGTGGTTTGACCTCGGAGTTGCGAGTAGCGATCCGTTCGAGCGGACCAGACTTGCTCAATGGACTGGCGTAGCGCCAGGCGCATGCGCGTGCAATCACCACAAAAGGCTTGGGTCACGCTGGAAATCAGCCCGACACGGCCTTGCCCATCGGCATAGTCCCATTCCTGGGCTGTGACACCTGGCGCTGTGCTTTGATTCGATACCAGAGGGAACTGTGCGTGTATGAGCTTGTGCACCTCTGCCGATGGCAGCACATGCGCCATGCTCCAACCATTGGTCTGGCCCACGTCCATGAATTCAATGAAGCGGAGCTCAACGCCCGTGCCTCTGAAATGTTGGGCCATGGGCAGGATCTGGTGATCATTGACGCCGCGTTGCACCACCATGTTGACTTTGATGGGCCCCAGCCCAACGTCTTGTGCGGCTGAGATGCCATCAAGCACGTCCTGAACCTGCCAATCGGCATCGGCCAACTGCCGAAACAGGTCGTTGTCCAAGGCATCCAGGCTGACGGTGACGCGCTGCAGC
>JBDKHX010000208.1:0-4261 GCA_039797415.1 Pseudomonadota bacterium
AAGGTCGAAGGCATTCTTGCCGCCAACGGCTTGTTCGTGCATGCTCACGGCGGCTTCCAGCGTCAGGTTGCCCAAAGCAGGAGCGCGGTAAGCGATCTTGTTGGCGTTCTGCATCACGTAAGCGTACAGCGCGTCGCTCGACGAGCCCGTGTCGTGGTTGTGCAGGCTCACGTAGTCAGCCGTTGCATAGTAGGACTCGGCAAAGAAATTGCCCAGACGAACCATACCGAAGTTGCCAGACAGGTTCACTTCGCTTTGACGGCCGAAGAACGTCGAAGCCGCTGCGCCGGTGTCCGAATTGAAACCGCTTTCCAGCTGGAAGCCAGCCTTCAGGCCACCGCCCAGGTCTTCCGTGCCCTTGAAGCCAAAGCGGGAAGAGTTGTTTCCACGGTGGTGTTGACACGGCCATACAGCGTTACGCTGCTTTGGGCCATGGCGGCGGTGGTGCCGGCAACAGCCAGGACAGCCAGGACAACGCGGGTCATTTTTTGCATGAGAATTCCTTTGAAACTAGTTGCCATCAATAGAAGAGGCGCACAGGTGGCTTCAGATTTTGACTGGGCCACCCAAAATGCTATGGGGCCTCGATCTTATTGCGCGTCACGTTTAAACGCACTATTTGCTGAAAGTTTGATGACACGAGTGATGCACTCCTGCAACACTCGTGCTTTCGGCGGTGTGGCCACTGCCCCACGACGGCTCCTGGGCGCATGAACGGCAAACCGACAGAAGTGCTCCAGAATGGTGCAGAAAGCCCATTTTGCGAGCACATCGCGCTCTCACAGGTGGGCGGATGCACCGAACGATGGCAGTTGTTGATCAATCGTTGCCGTAGATGTCGACATCCTTGGTTTCACGAATGAACAAGGTGCCGATCACCGCCGTGACGCCCGCGATGATGATGGGATACCAGAGGCCGTTGTACATGTTGCCGGTCTGCGCCACGATGGCAAACGCCATGGTGGGCAGCAAGCCACCAAACCAGCCATTGCCAATGTGATACGGCAAGCTCATGGATGTGTAGCGTATGCGCGTGGGGAACATTTCCACCAGCATGGCAGCAATGGGGCCATACACCATGGTCACCAGAATTACCAGGTAGGTCAGGATGACAACCAGCATCACCTTGTTCATCTTGGCGGGGTCGGCATGGGCGGGATAACCTTCGGCCTTCAACGTTTCGGCCACGGCCTTCTTGAACGCTGCGTCCTTGGCCCGGGCCTCGTCCGCCGGGATGCCCCTGGATGCATAGCTGGCGATGGTGGTTTCACCCACCTTGATCACGGCCGGCGTGCCCGCGGGGGCTGCTTCGTTGTCATAGCTCACCGACCTGGCGGCCAGCACCTGCTTGGCGACATCGCAAGAGCTGGTGAACTTCGCCGTGCCCGTGGGGTTGAACTGGAAGGAACACTCGGCGGGGTCGGCCAGCACCACTACCTTGTTCCTGGCCTGTGCGGCGGCCAGATCCGGATTGGCCGCCTCGGTCAGCGCCTTGAACGCGGGGAAATACGTCAAAACAGCCAGCACACAGCCCAGCATGATGATCGGCTTGCGCCCGATCCTGTCTGACAACGTGCCGAAGACCACGAAAAACGGCGTGCCGATCAGCAGTGCCGCGGCGATCAGCAGGTTGGCCGTGACGGCATCCACCTTGAGCTGCTGCGTCAGAAAAAACAGCGCATAGAACTGCCCGGTGTACCAGACCACGGCCTGGCCGGCGGTCAGGCCGATCAGGGCCAGGATCACGATCTTCAGGTTCTTCCACTGGCCAAAAGATTCGGACAGGGGCGCCCTGGATGTCTTGCCTTCGGCCTTCATTTTCTGAAAGGCGGGCGATTCCGACAACGACAGCCGGATCCACACCGAGACGCCCAGCAGCAGGATGGACACCAGAAACGGAATGCGCCAGCCCCAGTCGCCAAATTCGGCTTCGCCCATGAGCGTGCGGGTGCCCAGAATCACCACCAACGACAGAAACAGGCCCAGCGTTGCCGTAGTCTGAATCCATGAGGTGTAGGCACCGCGTGCACCGTGCGGCGCATGTTCGGCCACGTAGGTGGCGGCGCCGCCATATTCACCGCCCAGCGCCAGGCCCTGCAGCATGCGCAGCGCAATCAGGATCACCGGCGCAGCCACGCCGATGCTGGCGTAGGTGGGCAGGATGCCCACGATGAAGGTGGACAAACCCATGATCAGGATAGTGACCAGAAAAGTGTATTTGCGCCCGATCATGTCGCCCAGCCGGCCAAACACCAGTGCGCCAAAAGGCCGCACGATGAAGCCGGCGGCAAAGGCCAGCAGCGCAAAGATGAACGCCGACCCCGCATCCAGTCCGCTGAAGAACTGCTTGGCAATGATGGCGGCAAGCGAGCCATAAAGATAAAAGTCGTACCACTCGAACACGGTGCCGAGCGACGAAGCGAAGATCACATTCTTCTCTTGGGCAGACATGGGCCGCGGTGCGGAATGCTGGGTTGCCATGGTTGTCTCCTGTTCTTTTTTTATGTGAACTTGCAGGCACCGCAAGAATATTTTTGGGGCGACTATCCTTTGCGCCACTGACACCGCTCTGACGCATTTTTTTGCAGCAATTGCTGCAGAGCCTGCGCGAGTTTGCGCAGCGTCAACGGCTGTCTGTGCTCCGCATGTTTCAAGTCAATCAACACGCGGTAACAAATCAGCCCCACCGCCCTCTCACGGCCGCTGCGGCGCTCCTATCTCTGCAGCAATATCGCGGCAAAGCCCCGCGGCGTAAGCACTTGGTCAGTGCGCGTTCGCACAATCGAGACATGCGGTGCGGCATGCCGCCCCACACGACGATTGAATACACCACCTTGAGGAGAGACACCCATGAGCGACCCGATGGTCCAGAAAATACAAAGCCATCCGAAGTACCTGGAGTTGCGCACCAAGCGCAATCGCCTGGGCATCTTCCTGACGGCACTGATGCTGATCGTTTACTACGGCTACATCGCGCTGATTGCCTTCGACAAGAAGTTCCTGGCCCAGCCCATTGGCACGGGTGTGACCACATTGGGCATCCCCATCGGCATGGGCGTGATCATTTTCACAATCGTGATCACCGCCATTTATGTGCGCCGCGCCAACGGCGAATTTGACACCCTGACCAAAGAAATCCTGAAGGACGCAGCGCAATGAACGCCATGGAAAAACGCGGGGTCAGCCTGCTGACGCTGATTGCCCTGCTCGCAGCGGGTGCCGCCCACGCGGCCGGGGCCGACCTGGGCCAATCGGCCAAACAGGCCACCAACTGGACGGCCATCATCATGTTTGGCGTCTTTGTCGCCGGCACACTGTGGATTACCAAGTGGGCTGCGGCCAAAACCAAGTCCGCCTCCGATTTCTACACCGCTGGCGGCGGCATCACCGGATTTCAGAACGGTCTGGCGATTGCAGGCGACTACATGTCGGCGGCTTCGTTTCTGGGCATTTCAGCGGCCGTGATGGCATCGGGCTACGACGGCCTGATCTACTCCATCGGCTTCCTGGTGGGCTGGCCCATCATCACCTTCCTGATGGCCGAGCGCCTGCGCAACCTGGGCAAGTTCACCTTTGCCGACGTGGCCGGCTACCGCTTTCAGCAAGGCCCCATCCGTGCGTTTGCCGCTTCGGGCACGCTGGTGGTGGTGGCTTTCTACCTGATCGCACAGATGGTTGGTGCAGGCCAGCTCATCAAGCTGCTGTTTGGCCTGGAATACTGGATGGCCGTGGTCATCGTGGGCGCGTTGATGATGGTTTACGTGCTGTTTGGCGGCATGACTGCCACGACCTGGGTGCAGATCATCAAGGCCGTGATGCTTTTGGCGGGCGTGACCTTCATGGCCTTCATGGTGCTGGCGCAGTTCGGCTTCAGCCCCGAGGCGCTTTTTGCCAAGGGCGTTGAAGTGCGCACTGCCATTGCCGCCAACACCGGCAAAACACCCGAAGAGGCCGCCCGCGCGGGCCTGGGCATCATGGGCCCTGGTGGCTTCATCAAGGACCCCATCTCGGCCATCTCTTTTGGCATGGCATTGATGTTCGGCACCGCCGGACTGCCGCACATCCTGATGCGCTTTTTCACGGTGCCCGATGCCAAGCAGGCACGCAAATCGGTGTTGTGGGCCACCACCTGGATCGGTTACTTCTATGTGCTGATCTTCATCATTGGCTTTGGCGCCATCACCCTGGTGCTCACCAACCCCGAGTTCGCAGACGTGGTCAAGGGCGTCATCCACGGCGGCGCGGGCACGGCCAACATGGC
>JBDKHX010000209.1:0-4007 GCA_039797415.1 Pseudomonadota bacterium
AGCAGCTTGACTTCGCCGTTGCGAACGCGGGGCGTCACAAATTCGAGCAATTGCAAGTCAAGGTCCGTAAAGCCATGGCGAGAGTCCACCATGTGCACGACCCCGGCCAAATTGCGGCGCACGTCCAGATAGCTGGCCATGACCTCTTGCCAGCGTTGCTTGGCCGCCCGTTCGACCGCCGCGTAACCATAGCCAGGCAAGTCAGCCCAGATTTGGTTGGGGGCGGCTTTGGGGCCCAGGTTGAACAGGTTGATGTGCTGGGTGCGGCCGGGGGTTTTGGACGCAAAAGCCAGTTGGCGTTGTTGCGCAATCGTGTTGATGGCCGTTGATTTGCCCGCGTTGGAGCGCCCGACGAAGGCGATTTCGGGCAATTCCGAGGCCGGAAGGTGGTGCAATTGGGCCGCTGTGGTCAAAAAACGAGCGGTGTGGGCCCAGCCCAACGCCTCTTTTTCTAGGGAATTTACGGGCGTAGAGGCCCCTTTTCCTGGGGTAGATGTGGTTTTGGGTGAAGCATTTGGCTTCGGACTTGAGCGGGGGGGCGTTTGGCGGGTCATAGGGCATTGTAAAATCTCCTGCGTTTTGCCCAAATACAACCTAACCGCCCCACCGCCATGAAGCGTTTTTTGAACCTGATCGCCGTTGCCTCAGTGGCCCTGTCCCTGTCGGGCTTGGCCCAAGCCTCAGAGACCAAAACTGCCAAGCCAGACCTGGCTGCAGGTGAAGCGAAGGCGACGGCTGTATGCGTTGCTTGTCACTCTGCTGACGGCTCACGTGGTGCCCCCACATTCCCCATCTTGCAAGGTCAACACCCTGAATACCTGGCCAAGCAATTGACCGAATTCAAGGAAGGCAAGCGCAAGAATGCCGTGATGAGCGGCATGGCTGCTGTCTTGACACCTGAAGACGTCAAGAACGTGTCGGCTTTCTATGCCGCCAAGAAAGCCAAAGACGGCGCTGCCAAGAACAAGGATCTGGTCGCCTTGGGCGAGAAGATCTACCGCGGTGGCATCGCCAAGAAGGGCGTGCCTGCTTGCGCAGCTTGCCACAGCCCCAACGGTGCCGGCATGCCTGCTCAATACCCCCGTTTGGCCGGGCAGCATGCTGACTACACCAAGGCTCAGCTGATTGCCTTCCGCCAGGGTGAACGCACCAACAACGCGCAAATGACCACGATCGCTGCAAACCTGAGCGACAAGGAAGTTGAAGCGCTGGCTGATTACATCGCCGGTCTGCGTTGATTGCTGATTGATTTGTGCGTGTGCCTTGATTCAACTGGGCACCAAACCAACAAGGCGGGTGACCCTTCAAGGTGCCCGCCTTTTTGCTGGCTGACATGACTGTTCAGACTCCCTCTGCGACCTCGGGTCGCCCTCGCGCTCCCTGGGCCTCCACCTACGAGCTGTTGTCTTCGATGCGCTTTGCCATTGCGCTGCTGACGATCATTTGCATCGTCTCGGCCATTGGCACGGTGATCAAGCAGGGCGAGCCCTTGGTCAACTATGTGGATCAGTTCGGGCCTTTCTGGGCAGACGTGTTTGGGGCCATCGGCCTGTATCGCATCTACAGCACGCCTTGGTTCCTGATCATCTTGGCGTTTTTGGTCGTGTCCACCAGTCTGTGCATCGCACGCAATACGCCCAAAATTCTGGCCGATTGGCGCACCCACAAAGAGCACATTCGTGAACAAGCCCTCAACGCGTTTCATCACAAGGCCTCTGGTGCGCTGACTTTGCCTTTGGATCAGGCGGCCGAACAAGTTGCTGCCACGCTCAAAGGGGGTAACTGGACGATGAAGTCCCAGCGCCGCGCTGACGCGGCAGGTGGCGCGGGCATCATGATCGGTGCGCGACATGGTGCAGCCAACAAGTTGGGCTACATCGCTGCGCACGGTGCCATCGTGCTGATTTGCTTGGGTGGTTTGTTTGATGGCGACTTGATCGTCAAGGTGCAGGCCTGGGCGCAAGACTTGCAGCCATTTCGCGGCGGGGATGCCACCGAACGCAGTCGCCTGAGCGAATCCAATCCAGCCTATCGCGCGCAGTTGTTTGTGCCTGAGGGGCAGCGCACCAATGCGTCGGTCATCAGCCTGGACAAGGGCATGCTTTTGCAGCCCTTGCCTTTTGACATCGAGCTCAAAAAGTTCACGGTTGATTACTATGAAACGGGCATGCCCAAGCGCTTTGCCAGTGACATCATCATCCACGATCCGAAGCGGGCCAAGCCCAAGGCGTTCACGGTCGAAGTCAACCATCCGGTGACTTACAACGGCGTCACCATCTTTCAGTCCAGTTTTGAAGACGGCGGATCGGCCGTGCACCTCAAACCCTTGTTCCTGACATCCGAGGGCGACAAACAAGCCCAGGTGGTGGATGCCGAGGTGGGTGGGGCGGCTGTGAATTTGCCCGCAAGCTGGTTGCCTCAGGACGGCCCCTTGTCCTTGGAGGTCACGGGGTTGCGTGTGATCAACGTCGAAGACTTGGCGCAGGCCCAAAGCGGTAACCCTGCCACCAATGCGGCCAAGGCTGCCGACGTGCGTGGCGTCAACCTGGCCGAGTTGACCAAACATCTGGGGTCAGGCGCCAAAGCGCCCGGCGAGAAAAAGCTCAGCAACATTGGGCCCTCTGTGACCTACAAGTTGCGTGACGCAGCAGGGCAAGCACGCGAGTATCAAAACTACATGGTGCCGGTGAACCTGGATGGTCTGTCGGTGTTTTTGCTGGGGGTGCGCGACACGCCGGCGGAAGGCTTCCGCTATTTGCGTGTGCCGGCCGATGATCAATTTCAAATTCAAGGCTGGTTGCGACTCAAGCGTGCTTTGGGCGATGACCTCGCGCGTGAGGAGGCTGCAAAACGCTTTGCGACATCGGTCACCTCTGCCGATCGTGAGCAGTTGCGTGAGCAGTTGACCGTTTCGGCCAAACGCGCTTTGGATCTGTTCTCTGGTGCGTTGAGGCCATCTGCCAATGCCCCTGCCAACATGCCATCCGGTGGCCTGATGGCGATTTCGAACTTCATCGAGTCCGTGGTGCCTGAGGCAGAGCGCGAACACACCTCGGCCACCTTGATCCGCATCCTCAATGGCTCCTTGTTCGAGTTGCTCAACATCAGTCGCGAGCGTGAAGGCTTGGCGCGCTTGTCAGCGGACGAGGAATCGGTCCGGGCGTTCATGACGCAGTCGGTGCTGTCTTTGTCAGATGCCGTTTTTTATCCCGTGCCGGTCATTTTGACGCTGGATCGGTTTGAACAAAAGCAGGCCAGCGTGTTCCAAGTAACACGCACCCCGGGTCGCAACGTGGTCTATTTGGGGTGTTTGCTGCTGGTTGTGGGCGTTTTTGCGATGCTCTACATCCGGGAGCGCCGTTTGTGGGTCTGGTTGCAAGACGACGGCCAAGGCGGCACGCGCGTGAAGATGGCCTTGTCATCGACCCGCCAGACCATGGACATGGACCGAGAGTTTGATCAGATTCGTGCAGCGGTGCTGCCGACCCAAGGATGAAGTGATGACGATGACAGCGCAAACCTTGCCCAGCCTGAGGGCGCAAAGCCGCTCTGTAACCGATTGGTTGTTTGCCGCCGTGATATTGCTGGCGGGTGGATGGGCCTACCAGGTTCATGGGCAAGCCATGGATGTCTACGACCTGGGTATCTTGGTTTGCGCCATTCCCAGTTTGATTGCTTTGGGTTGGGCATGGTCACCGCTACGGGGCTTGATGGTCGCGTCCGGGCTGGCCGCGTGGGCGGCCATGGGGCTTTACATGCGTGCCACAGATGGTCACGGGGCAGACTTGCTCCAAGGTGAGCAGGTGTTCTGGCTCAAGTACATCTTGTCGAGCCAAAGCGCCATTTTGTGGATGAGCGTGTTGTTCTTCATGAGCACGCTGATGTATTGGTTGGGGGTGATCACCCGCAGCGCAACCCCAGCTCGGCTGGCCTCCCGTTTGACCTGGGCGGGGGTGTTCATGGCGCTGGTTGGCACCTTGGTGCGTTGGTTTGAAAGCCATCAGATC
>JBDKHX010000210.1:0-4005 GCA_039797415.1 Pseudomonadota bacterium
CGCCGTGGTAGATGCCGACCACATTGCCCACGGCATCCAGCCGCACTTCATCAAAACCACCGTCACGCATCCATTGCTGTAGCTGTGCAGCACAGGCTTGGTGTGCGGGGGTGAGGTAGGTGACGGTCAAAGGCGTGGCGCCATCGGCGTCGGGCGTGGCATCCGTGTGGGTGGCCAATGCGGCTGACCAGTCCCACACCTGTTGTCCTGCTTCGGGCACCACACCGAACTTGTCGTTCAGGCGGATTTCAGCAATGCGGTGGATGTTGCGCAGGCATTCGGCCAGCTCAAACGCTTTGGGGTTGTTCAGGCGCCGCGCGAAAGTGGCGATGATCTCTTGACGTGTCAGCCCCAAGCCCCGTGGGCCGCGAACGGCCAGGATGAAGGGCCAACCAAAGCGCTGTTTGTAGTCCTCGTTGAGTTGCAGCAAGGTTGCAAACTCTTCAGGTGTGCAGTGTGTCAGCCCGGCTTTGGCTTGCTCGTTGGTGGATTCGGCCGTGAGTTGGCCAGCAACGGCGGCTTTGCCAGCCAATTCAGGGTGGGCACGGATCAGATCCAATTGCGCCGCCTCAGGGGCTTGGCGCACGGTGGTGGCCAGGGCGTGCTTGAGCTGCGTCAGGGTCCGAAAAGGCTTGGCCGCCCAAGTTTGGCTTGCGATCCAGGGCGAATGCTCGTAGACGCCGTCGAGCAAAGCCGTGAAGCCGGCCTGATCTGCTGCATTGAGTTGATCCAGTGTCAGTGTCATGCGGATGGCCCCTTTGCGTCTGGCCCTGTCGTGTGAGGCGCCTGAAGGGGCTTGTAGGGGTGATGGCTGCGCCAGTGCTTGGCAATGTCGATGCGTCGGCAAACCCAGACCTGGTCATGGGCCTGGATGTGGTCCAGAAAGCGTTGCAAGGCACGCATGCGGCCCGGGCGGCCCAACAGGCGGCAGTGCATGCCCACACTCATCATCTTGGGTGAGTTGGCACCTTGCGGATCGCCTTCGGCATAGAGCACATCAAAGGTGTCACGCAGGTAGGTGAAAAAGTCATCGCCCTGGCTGTAACCCTGGGGCAGACAAAAGCGCATGTCGTTGACGTCCAGCGTGTAAGGCACGATCAGTTGAGGGCTTACCTGACCATCTGTGCGGGTGACGGGGGTCCAAAAGGGCAGGTCATCACCGTAGTAATCGCTGTCGTATTCAAAACCGCCGTAGTCGGCAACCAGGCGGCGGGTGTTGGGGCTGTCTCTCCCGGTGTACCAGCCCAGGGCGCGTTGGCCCGTCAACTCTTCAATGATCTGCATGCCCACGCGCATGTGCTCGCGCTCGGTGGCTTCGTCCATTTGCTGGTAGTGAATCCAGCGCCAACCGTGGCAGGCGATTTCGTGCCCCAGTTCGACAAAGGCTTGTGTCAGCTCGGGGTGACGGGCCAGTGCCATGCTGACGCCAAACACCGTCAGGGGCATCTTGCGTTGTTCGAACTCACGCAACAGCCGCCACACGCCCACGCGAGAGCCGTACTCGTAAATCGACTCCATGCTCAGGTGCCGGTCCGCAAAGGCTGGTGGGTTGGCCATTTCACTGAGGAATTGTTCGCTACCGGCGTCGCCATGCAGCACGCTGTTTTCGCCCCCTTCCTCATAGTTGAGGACGAACTGCACCGCAATGCGTGCGCCACCGGGCCAGCGCGCATGAGGCGGGTTGCGGCCATAACCAATCAGGTCGCGGGGGTAGTGCTGGTTGGGGCGTGGGGTCATGGCTTGACGGAGGTGGGGTTGGGCAATGCGACATGGGCCACACGAGGGTGCTCGGTCAGTTGCCGTTCAACTGTCAGCAGGTGCTCGGCCATCACGGCCACAGCCAGTTCGGCATCTCGGTTTTCAATGGCCTGCAAGATGGCAGCGTGCTCGGTGTGCGATGTGTACGCGTCCGCCGCAGATTGGTACATCAAGGTGATCAGTGAACAGCGCGACACCAGTTCAGCCATCAGGTCGACCAGCACCTGGTTGCCCTGCATTTGAGCCATCAACACGTGAAAGTCAAACAACAGGGTGGTGCGCCCCGCGACGTCGATTTTTTGAACGGCCTGTTGTTCTGCCTTGATGTGGGCCTTCAGTCGTTTGACGTCGGCGGGCGTGATGCGGGCGATGAGGTCACGCAGCATCTGGCCTTCGATCATCCGGCGCACGGCAAACACCTCGCGCGCTTCGGTGATCGACGGTTGGGCGACAAAGGTGCCCCGGGCGGGCTCTTGCGTGACCAGTTTGACTTGCTGCAGTTTGAACAAGGCCTGGCGAACCAAAGTGCGCGACACCCCGAAGCTGTTGCCAATGGTTTGTTCAACCAATTTGGTGCCGGGTTTCAGGCGGTGTTCGACGATGGCTTGTGTGATGGCCTGCACGATCTGCTGCGTGACCGTTGTGTCATCACCATGGGCTGTGGATTCTGTCTTTGACAAGCCGTCAGGGAATGCCGCAGCATCCACCTTACTCAGGCGAGGTGTTCTGCGAGAGGTCTTGCGGATGTCGCTCATCGTCTGTAAAGTGTATACAGTTTTGTGATCTGGCCGCAAGGTTGTGATCCATCACCCCTAACCAAATATTGCGATATGAGCCAAACAGGCAAGCTCACCACCCACGTGCTGGACACCATGCACGGTGCACCCGCAGTTGGCATGACCATCACCTTGTACGCGTGGGATGGTCAATGGCAGATGATCAAGCAAGTGCAGACCAATGCCGACGGCCGAACGAGCGAGCCATTGTTGGCTGGCGAGGCGTTCAAAAGCGGCCGCTATCGGATGGAGTTCGATGTAGAGGGCTACTTCCGGTCCAAAGGCGTCGAGTTGCCTGAGCCGGCATTTTTGAGCCTGGTGCCGATCGACTTCGGTATTGCCCAGCCATATTTGGCCTATCACGTGCCGCTGTTGATCAGCCCTTGGGTCTACTCCACTTACCGAGGTAGTTGATGCTGGCTGAATGGGGCCCCTGGGTTGGATATGCGCTGGATTGGGCCAACCTGTTGTTGCGTTGGGCGCACGTGGTGGTGGCCATTGCTTGGGTGGGGTCCTCGTTCTACTTTGTCTGGTTGGACAACAGCCTGACGCCGCCAACCGATCCTGCCCTGAAAGACAAAGGGGTGGGGGGCGAGCTGTGGGCCGTTCACGGAGGCGGCTTTTACAACCCTCAAAAATATCTGGGTGCGCCCAAGCAGTTGCCCGGCAACCTGCACTGGTTCTACTGGGAAAGCTATTCAACCTGGTTGACGGGTTTTGCGCTGTTTACGGTGCTGTACCTGTTCAACGCCGGTACGTTCATGGTCGACAAAAGCCTGATGGATTGGTCTGCCGGTGCGGCTGTGGCCGCAGCCTTGGGTTTTTTGGCTGGGTTTTGGCTGATCTATGACGGGCTTTGTCGCACCCTAGGGCGCATGCCAGGCAAAGATGCCTGGCTGGGTGCCATCATTTTTGCGGTGGTGGTGGGTGCCGCCTGGCTGGCTTGTCAGCTGTTTGCGGGGCGCGCCGCCTTTTTGCTGGTGGGTGCCATGTTGGCCACCAGCATGAGTGCCAATGTGTTCTTCTGGATCATTCCGGGGCAACGCAAGGTGGTGGCTGCCATGCAGGCTGGGCAGCCTGTTGACCCTGTTCATGGGCAGCGAGGCAAACAACGCAGTGTGCACAACACCTACTTTGTGATGCCGGTGTTGTTTGCCATGTTGAGCAACCACTACCCTTTTGCGACGGGTGCGCAGCACAACTGGTTGGCCTTGGTGTTGATCATGTTGGCGGGGGCCCTGATTCGTCACTTCTTTGTGGCCAAACACAAAACCGATGTGGCGGGCAAACCAGCCCCTTGGGCTTGGGCCATCAGTGGCGTGGCCATCTTGTTGGGTGTGGCGATCTGGTTGGCGCCGGCTGCGCCCAAGACGGGGGCTGAACAAGCCCAAGTCATGTCTCCTGATGCCCTGAAGCAGCAAGTGCAAGCCATCGTGTCCCAACGGTGTGTGATGTGCCACAACGCTCAGTT
>JBDKHX010000211.1:0-4844 GCA_039797415.1 Pseudomonadota bacterium
GGAATCCGATAGCTCGCCAATGCGAATACCGACGTCCACGCCTTCTTCCAGCATGTTGACGACACGATCCAGGAACAGGGCCGACACGCTCGTTTCTGGGTAGGTTTGCAGGAAGTTCACGATGCCAGGCATGACATACATGCGCCCAAACAAAACCGGAGCGGTCACCGTCAGGTGCCCCCGTGGTTCGGAGTTGATACCCACGGCGGCCTCATCGGCCTCGTCGGCAGCTGCGATAACTCGGCGCGCATCGTCCAGATAGCGCTGGCCTGCATCCGTAGCCCGTACATAGCGGGTGGTGCGGTTCAGCAGCTTCACACCCAAGCGGTCTTCCAGCGAAGCAATGGCCCGCGTCACTGCCGGAGGGGACATGCCCAAGCGCCTGGCGGCCCCAGCAAAGCTCTCTTCTTCAGCCACGGCCACGAAGACGGTCATCAGGTAAAGCCGGTCCATATCCATTCCTCCTACCGGAATTATCTATTGCATTGGGGACAGATTCTCATCGGCCCGTGAAATTGAAAGAATCCACTCACCTCAACGATCCCATAGGAGCCTACTCATGAAATCTCAACTCGTCTTGCAAGCCGCTTTGGCCTGCGCCTTGGCTGCCGGTGCCGTGGGTGGTGCCCATGCGGCCGACCCCAGCAAAGAAAAGTGCTTTGGCGTAGCCAAGGCCGGGCAAAACGACTGCGCCAATTTGTCGGGCAGCCATTCGTGCGCGGGGCAATCCAAGGTCGACATGGACCCCGGTGAGTGGAAGTTGGTACCCAAGGGCACCTGCACCGAATTGGGTGGCCTGAGCCTGGCCGATGCCAAGGCCCAGTGGGCTGCCAAGAAGGCCAAGAAGTAAAGGGGCCACAGCATGGATCTTCGCCACGCCGTGGGTGTCGGGCTGCGCTCGGCCCATTTTCAAGAGGCCCTGAGCCGCCGGGCAGACATCGACTTTGTGGAGGTGCATGCTGAGAACTACTTTGCAGAGGGCGGGGCCAGCATCGCCGTGCTGCAAGAGGCAGCCAGCCTCTACCCGATCAGCCTGCATGGCACGGGTGGAGGGCTGGCTTCCAAGATGCCGATTCCGCATTCGCATTTGCGCAAGTTGCGCCACCTGATCGAGATCACCGGAGCGGCCTTGGTGTCTGACCACGTGTCACAAACCTGGTTCATGCAAGACGGCGCCCTGCGCCATGCGGGCGATTTGCTGCCCATTGCCTTCAATGAAGCATCGTTGGGGCATCTGGTGAGCAATGTGGCCCGCGTGCAAGACTTCTTGGGCCGCCAGATCTTGATCGAGAACATCTCGCAGTACCTGCGCTTTGCGCAGTCAGATATGCGCGAGCTGGACTTTCTGGTCCAAGCCTGCGAGCGTACAGGCTGCGCCTTGCTGGTCGACATCAACAACCTGTACGTCAATGCGCTCAATGCGGGCGAGGCCCAGCCTGAATCAGCGGTGGCGCATTGGTTGCAGCAGTGCCCGCCGTATCTGGTCAAAGAGCTGCATTTGGCAGGCAGCACCGAACCCGCTTCGGGCCTGGTGATTGACGACCACGCCCGCCCGGTATCGGCCCCGGTGTGGCGCTTGTACGAACAAGCCATCGCGAGCTTTCCAAGAGCGGCCACCTTGATCGAGTGGGATGAACAGTTGCCCACCTGGGGCCGCTTGCTTGAAGAGGCCCAGCAAGCCCGCCATTTGATCAACCAGGAGGCTGCCCATGACACCGCTCGTGCATGACGCCGACGAAGCACTACCTGCATCGGTGGCGCAGTTGCTACCGCCCCATGGCCGCACGCCTTATGGCTTGTATGCATCCGCTCGATTGGCCAATGCCAGCCGGGCGCTGGGCCTCTCGTTTCCGACCGTGGTGGCTTTGCTGGGTGATGACACCTTTCAGACTGTGGCCTATCGGTTTGCACATGCCAGCCCACACACCGACAGCGACTGGGGGCAGTGGGGCGAGGCTTTTCCATCGTGGCTGGCTAAGCAAGTCGAGCTGATGGCTTGGGCCTATCTGCCTGACGTGGCCCAACTGGACTGGCTGTGCCACACCAGCGAACGCACCCACGACGATGCACCCCATGTGCAACTGATGACATCGGCGTTTCCAGTGGTGGCCATTTGGTGGGCCCACCACGGCCCCCAAACCGAACGTGCTGCTTGGATGGCGCAAGCCAAAGAAGCTTTACCCAAAGGGGAGACTTGCCATGTGGTGGTGCATCGTGCGCATTGGCGCGCCACCGCGACGGCAGTCTGTGCTGACTCGTTTCTGTCTCTGTCTTCCGCTCTTGAGGAAATCACATCATGCTGAACATCATTCCCTCTCTCTACCGTTTGCAAGATCGCTTGTTGCGCCCCCTGTCGCGCTTGGAGCCGCTTTTGCCCTTGGCTGCCCGCTTGTATGTGGCGCAGGCATTTTGGGCCTCGGCCTTGACCAAGCTGCGTGATTGGGACAGCACGCTGTTCCTGTTTCAGGAGGAATACCACGTGCCCCTGTTGGCGCCCGAAGTGGCGGCTTACATGGGCACGGGAGGTGAGCTGTTCTTGCCCATCTTGTTGGCACCGGGTTTGATGGGGCGCTTTGCTGCCCTGGGCTTATCAGTGGTCAATGTGGTGGCGGTGTTGAGCTTGGCAGAGATCGAACCCGCTGCGCTGACACAGCACATTTTCTGGGGAAGCTTGTTGACCTGGCTGGCGGTGGCGGGCCCTGGCAAGTGGTCTTTGGATCAATGGCTGCTTCGAGACAAGTCATAAGGCATCGGCATCACCAATGAGAGGCCCTCGCGATTGCGAGGGCCTTTTTGCTTTGGGCCCTGCCTTTATGGACTTTTCATGGGCGCCCCAAGTATTCCGTTTTTTGAAACAGTCTATTGATTTTTAAAGTTATTCACTTATCAAGTGGAATCATTCAAAGTTCAGTCACTGGCTGCGCAGTTGCAGCAAGACCCTAGCAAAAAGGACTGAATCATGAGCCGCATCAACGTCATCGAACAACACACCGCCAACGCCGAACAAAAGGCCTTGCTGGACGCCATTCAAGGTCAACTGGGCATGGTGCCCAACTTCTTGAAGGTATTCGCCAACTCGCCCGTTGCACTGCAAGCCTTCTTGGGTTTGCATGGCGTAGCCAACGCTGGCAGCCTGACCCCACAAACCCGTGAGCGCATTGCGCTGGCACTGGCCCAGCAAAACTCTTGCGAATACTGCGTGTCAGCCCACACCGCCATTGGCCGCAAAGCTGGCTTGACCGGCGACGAAATCGCCGCGGCCCGCGCTGGCACCAGCGAGGACGCCAAGGCTGCCATCGCTGTCAAGCTGGCACGCAGCCTGGTTGAACACAAGGGCGACATCACCACCGCCGAGTTGATCGAAGCCCGCGATGCCGGCTACAGCGATGCCGACATCGTGGAAATCATCACCCACGTGGGCATGAACCTGTTGACCAACATCCTGGGCAAAGCCAGCCGCGTCGACATCGACTTCCCCAAGGTCTCTCTGTAATCCACCTCCATTTTTTTCCCTCACCCCTCAACAAAGGAGCTTTCATCATGACTACCTCTCTCTCTCGTCGTGCACTGTTGTCGGCACTGGTTGCATCGTCAGCCCTGTTTGCCGCCCTGCCTCAAACCGCTTTCGCTTATGACGAAACATCCACGTTCGAATTGAACGTGGACGCCCAAGGCGTCGCCATCAAGGGCCATGACCCTGTGGCTTACTTCACTGCCAACCAACCCACCAAGGGCCAAGCCAAGTTCACGGCCAGCCACCGTGGTGCCACTTACTGGTTTGCATCGGCTGCCAACCGTGACGCCTTCAAGGCCAACCCAGACAAGTTCGCGCCTCAGTTCGGCGGCTTCTGCGCCATGGGCGTGGCACTGGACAAGAAGTTGGATGGGGACCCAACAGCTTGGAAGATCGTTGACGGCAAGCTGTACCTCAACGTGAACAAAGACGTTCAAAAGAAGTGGCTGGAAGACGTACGTGCCCGGTAATCTGACCAAAGCCAATGGCAACTGGGCAGGCATCCAGCACAAGGCACCAAAGGACCTCTGATCTCTGTGCTTGCCCCTTGAAGCTTGTTGCGCAACGGCCCGGTTTTTCCGGGCCGTTTTCATTTTGGAGGCGCGAAGCCCACTGATGGGTTAGCAATCAGTTCAATTCAATGACCAGCTTCCCAAAGTGACCGGCGCTAGCCAGGTCTGCATAGGCGATCTGAACGTCTTTCAAACCATACGCCTTGTCGATCACAGGTTGAAGCTGATGCTGCTCCATGAAACGGGCCAATCTGTGCAATTGCGCCACGCTACCCACGCAGATGCCATTCACATTGGCATTTTTGAACTGCAGTGGAAGGATGGAAGGACGCATGTCGAAGCCGGTGAGCACGCCAATTTGGTGGATGTGTCCTCCATGGGCAACGGCTGCAATGGACTGGTTATAGGTATCGGGCCCACCCAATTCGAGGATGTGATCGACCCCTTTTCCCTCGGTCAAATCCAAGGCCTCTTGCGACCAATTGGGTGTCTTCTTGTAGTTGATGGTCGCCCACGCACCCAAGGCTTTGACTTTTGCCAACTTGTCGTCGAATTGACTCGCAAAAACACCGGATGAGGCATGAAGCAGCGACACCAACGGGCGGGTTAACGAGACAATGTATTTTGTTTAACAACACCAGCATGGCCTGAGAGGGCCTTGAAGCGGCCCCACCCATGCGAATGAACCTGCCGATCATTGACGAAGAATATCCGTTTCCTGCGGGCGAATCATTGGTGTCAACCACTGACCTCAAGGGCCACATTCTTTACTGTAATCCGGCCTTCATTCGCGTCAGCGGCTTTGCCCGTGAGCAACT
>JBDKHX010000212.1:0-3967 GCA_039797415.1 Pseudomonadota bacterium
TGCGCGAGACTGCTGAGCCGTATCGCTCGCCTGCAATGGCGCGGCGATGGAGGCCACGCCGTGTTGCAGTCCTTGCCCCAGCAGAGCCACTTCATGGACCTTTTCTGTGGCGAAAGCCAACCAGGATTGGATCTCGGCATCCAGCTTGTGCTCAGACTGCAAAGTCACCGGCACATGCTGCAAGGAGCACGATGAGGCCACCCACAAGCGGTCACCCAAGTGTGCCCGGATGTCATCCAACTGGTTCCATGTTTTGCGCAAATCTGCGCGCCAGATATTGCGCCCATCGACCACCCCCACGGACAAGACAGCATGCGCTGGCAGAACCTGCAACCATGTGGCCAATTGTTCAGGCGCGCGCACCAGGTCAATGTGAAAGCCTTGTACGGGCAACTGACACGCCAAGGCGGCGTGGTCTGCAGCTGATTCAAAGTAGCAGGCCAGCAAGATGTTCAGCTGGACCTCGGCCAAGTCAGCGTAGGCTGGAGCAAAGGCCGCACGCCAGGTGGCATCCAGGTCCAAGCCCAGAATCGGTTCATCCAACTGCACCCATTGAACGCCTTGTTGCTTGAGCTTTTGCAAGATGCGAACGTAGGCCGACACCAACTGTGGCAACAAAGTCAAGCGGTCAAAGCCGCCCACATGGGTCTTGGCCAGGTACAAAAAAGTGACGGGGCCAATCAAGGCCACTTTGGCTGGCAAGCCTTGTTGCAGGGCCTCGTCCACTTCGTCAAACAACCAGCTCACCCCACCATCAAAGCGTGTGCTCGGGGCCAGCTCTGGCACCAGGTAGTGGTAATTGGTGTCAAACCATTTGGTCATCTCCATGGCCGGCTGCTCGGCATTGCCCCGTGCCAACTCAAAGTATTGCGCCAGAGACAACTGAGCCGGGTCAAAACCAAAACGCGCGGGCAACGCACCCAAAGTGGCACACAGGCTGAGCATGTTGTCGTACCAGGCAAAGTCACCCACAGTGACCCAGCTCAGGCCAGCGTCACGCTGCACTTGCCAATGGCGTTGGCGCAAGCGTTTGCCGGTATCCAGCAAAGCTTGTGTTTGCTCGGCCTTGGCCTCGCTGCCAGCCGCCTTCCAACAGGCTTCCAGCGCAAATTTAAGTTCGCGTTGCGCACCGATGCGCGGGAATCCCAATACGTGAGTGTTGACCATCGTGTGTCCTTGACTTGTTTGTCTGTATCGATGGCCCGCAGTGTGTCGATCGGCTTAGAATGAATCAAGCGACATATTTTCACCAATACATGAAATTCATTCATGCTTGATATCCGGCACCTTCGATCTCTCGTTGCCATTGCCGAGTCCGGCAAGCTGGCCTCTGCGGCGGAGCGCGTGCATCTGAGCCAATCCGCCTTGTCCCACCAGATCAAGGCTTTGGAGGCGCATTACGACGTGGTGCTGTTTGAACGCAGCAAACAAGGCATGCGGTTTACATCCGCTGGCGACCGCCTGTTGACGCTGGCGCGTACCGTTTTGGACCAAGTTCACACGGCAGAGCGTGATCTGGTACGCCTCAAAGGCGATACCCGGGGTGAGTTGCGCATCGTGTTGGAATGCCACACGTGCTTTGATTGGCTGATGCCAGTGATGGATGAGTTTCGTCGTCGCTGGCCGGAGGTCGAGGTGGACTTGGTGGCGGGCTTTCATGCCGATCCATTGGCCTTGTTGGCATCGAACCGGGCAGACTTGGTCATCGGGGCACGACCCGAGGCACAACGAGGCTTGTACGTCGCGCCCTTGTTTCGTTTCGAAATCCTGGCCGTCATGGCCAACGAACACCGCCTGCGCAACAAGCGCCGGGTAGAGCCGACAGATCTGGTGGGTGAGACCTTGATCACCTACCCTGTGCCAGAGCAACGCATCGACCTGATTCGCGAGGTGCTGTCACCAGCAGGCATCCAACTACCCCGGCGCACAGCGGAGTTGACGATTGCCGTACTGCAACTCGTTGCCAGCCGTCGAGGCGTCGCCGCGCTACCCAATTGGGGTGTCAAAAGTTATGTGGACCATGACTACGTGCTGGCCAAACGCATCGGCACCAAAGGCTTGTGGAGTGAGTTGTACGCTGTGGCCCCGACCGGTTTGGCCAACAAACCGTACCTGGCCGATTTTGTCCAGATTGTCAGGGACACCTGCACAGCAACGCTGGACGGCATACAGCTGCTGACACCCGATCCTATTTAAGTTGGCTGACGGCAAGCCGAAGTAGCTAAGGGTCCCTGCCGCAGATGCGGACTGATGGGACTCCTGTCCTTTGGAGAGTCTATGTCCTCAGCTACACCTTCGTCCGGATCGATCCAGCGTCGCATCATTCTGGTTTTAACCGCTGTTTTGTTTTTAACCAGCATTGGGTCAGGCATTGGCATCTGGTCATTGGGCAACATCAACGCTCAAACAGAGAAATTGAGTCAAGACTCAGTCGCCACAGAGCGTTTGGCATCAGACTGGTACAGAAACATTTCCGTTAATGCCGCTCGCACCAAAGCTGCGGCATTGAGTCCAGATACGAACATTGCAGCCGCGTTTTCAGCCGAAGCAGCAGAAACATCCAAACACTCCAGCGAAATCCAAAAGGCGCTGGAGCCGTTGATGCTCAAGGATGCTGAAAAAGCACTGTTCGCTGAGATCGGCCAAACGCGACAAGAGTTACTTGCTGCACGAGGCGCGCTTTTCGACGCCAAGAAGTCGGGCGATCAGGCCAAGACAGAACAAGCCATGGCGGCGTTCCTTCCCAAATCCGCCAAGATGCAGGACCTGCTGCAGCAACTGGTCAAGAATCAACGCGACGACATCGACGCGCAAGCTCAGGCCATCAACCAAGCCAACAACACCGGGCGCATGGCTTTGATTGCATTTGGTTTGTTTGCCTTGGCCGCAGGCTTCGGGTTGACCATCTGGTTGGCCCGCACACTGACCCGTCCAATCAATCAGGCTGTAGAGGTCAGCGACCGCATTGCCGCTCTGGATTTGAGCGAACGCATTGACGCCCATGACAACGACGAAACAGGGCACTTGCTGAGCTCACTGCAGTCCATGCAAGAGTCCTTGAAGACCTTGGTCACGGAAGTTCGTCATTCGACCGACAGCATGAAGACTGCGTCTGTTGAAATTGCCACTGGCAACCAGGACTTATCCAGCCGCACGGAACAAACCGCCAGCAACCTGCAACAGACTGCCAGCTCCATGGAGCACTTGACAGGCACCGTCCGTCAAACAGCCGACGCAGCCCGCGTTGCCAACCAATTGGCAGCATCTGCACACAGCGCAGCATCCAAGGGTGGTGAAGTGGTGTCCCACGTGGTGTCCACCATGGATGAAATCAACCAAAGCTCTCGCAAGATTGCCGACATCATTGGTGTGATCGATGGCATCGCCTTCCAGACCAACATCCTGGCACTGAACGCCGCCGTTGAAGCTGCCCGCGCTGGCGAACAGGGACGAGGCTTTGCTGTGGTGGCCGGTGAAGTGCGATCGCTGGCACAACGCAGTGCCAACGCTGCCAAGGAAATCAAAGCCCTGATCGGCGCCAGCGTCGACAAGGTTGAAACCGGCGCGCGTTTGGTGAAAGATGCGGGCGCCTCCATGAGCGACATCGTGACCAGCGTTCAACAGGTCAACGACATCATTGGCGAGATCACAGCAGCGACTTCTGAACAGTCGGAAGGCATTGGCCAGATCAATGCTGCGGTCACCCAATTGGATCAAATGACCCAACAGAACGCCGCACTGGTAGAACAAAGCGCAGCTGCGGCGGAAAGCATGCGGGATCAAGCGCAAAGACTGGCTGACAAGGTGGCGGCATTCAAGTTGGATCGCCATTGATCGGATCACCGGCAGACACAAAAAAGCCCCAGTTTAGTCGGGGCTTTTTTTATTTCAAGCGGATCACTTGATCCAAAGCCGCTTCCAGCCCTCTAGACCCAGTTTGCGCAGCGTTTCCATATTGGTTTCGTAA
>JBDKHX010000213.1:0-5805 GCA_039797415.1 Pseudomonadota bacterium
GGACGCATTTGTTCAGCGGCCGGCACAGACATCCAGGCCACCCTGATCAACTGCTTCGTCCAACCCGTCGGCGACGCCGTCACCGAAACCAGCGGCGGCAAACCCAGCATCTACACCGCCGTGGCCCAAGCCGCTGAAACCATGCGCCGCGGCGGCGGCGTCGGTTACGACTTCTCCCAAATTCGGCCGGAAGGCGCCTACGTCAAAGGCACGCACTCGCGCGCCTCTGGCCCGGTCTCCTTCATGAAAGTCTTTGACGCTTCATGCTCGACCGTGGAGTCATCTGGTGCGAGGCGCGGTGCCCAAATGGGCGTGCTGCGTTGCGACCACCCTGATATCGAAAAATTCATCCACGCCAAAGACACCGGCGCGCTCACCAACTTCAACATCTCCATCGGCGTGACCGATGCCTTCGTTCAAGCCGTCATCGATGACGCGATGTTTGAACTGGTTCACAGCGCCCGCCCTCACCCCGACCTGGTTGACGATGGCGCTTACGAACGCGCAGATGGCCAGTGGGTTTACCGCACCGTATCCGCACGCGACCTGTGGGAACAGGTCATGCATTCCACGTATGACCACGCAGAACCCGGCATCCTCTACATCGACCGGATGAATGCCGAGAACAACCTCTGGTACTGCGAAACCATCGAAGCCACCAACCCCTGTGCAGAGCAACCCCTGCCAGATTACGGCTGCTGCGACCTCGGGTCCCTGAACCTGACCCGGTTTGTTCAGGATGCCTTCACCGCACAAGCCCAGTTCGACTTCGAATCCTTTGCGCGCGTTGCCAAAGTCGCCATCCGCATGCTCGACAACGTGCTGGACCTCACCTTCTGGCCACTGCCGCAGCAGCAAGCCGAAGCCATGGCCAAACGCCGCGTTGGCCTCGGCTTCCTGGGGTTGGGTAGCGCCCTGGTGATGCTGGGCATACGCTACGACAGCGAAGAAGGCCGCAGCACCGCCGCCAAAATCAGCAAAGCATTGCGCAATGCCGCTTACAAAGCTTCCATCGAATTGGCCCAGGAAAAAGGCGCCTTCCCCAAGTTTGAAGCGGAGCCCTTCCTTCAAAGCGGCTTTGCCAAGCGCCTGCCTGAAGACATCCGCCACGACATTGCCAAACATGGCCTGCGCAACAGCCACCTGCTGTCGATCGCCCCCACCGGCACCATCACCCTGGCATTTGCCGACAACGCCAGCAACGGCATCGAGCCAGCGTTCAGCTGGAGCTACAACCGCAAAAAACGTCTTGCGGAAGGGGGCCATCGCCTTTACGAAGTCGCTGACCACGCATGGCGCATCTACCGCCACCTCGGCTATGACACCAATGCACTCCCCCCCGCGTTTGTCACGGCCTTGGACATGTCTGCCAACGACCACATGAAGATGCTGGAAGCCGTTCAGCCCTTCATCGACACATCCATCTCCAAAACCGTCAACGTACCGGCTGACTACCCTTACGAGCACTTCAAAGACCTGTACCTGGAGGGGTGGAAAGCAGGACTCAAAGGTCTGGCCACCTACCGACCCAATGCTGTTCTAGGCTCCGTTCTTTCAGTGGCCACGCCAGAGATGAGCGCGCCGTCATCCAGTACGTCGAACGCCGGAGCGCCAGACGAAGACCCCTTGCGCAAACTGTTCGACAGTCGTCCGGTTGGCGACCTGGAAGGCGTCACCTCCAAAATCGTCCTTCAAACCTTCCAAGGCAACAAAACTGTTTACCTGACCGTCAACTTCATGCGCGTAACAGGTACGGTTGCCGGGCGTGAAGTCACCATCGAACGCCCGGTGGAGTTCTTCATGCCCGCAGGCCAACGCGACGACGGACAGCAATGGATCACCTCCACCATGCGCCTGCTCTCTTCCGTCGCACGCTCGGGCGGCTCCGTCGCCAAAACTCTAGAAAGCCTGCGTGAGGTTGTCTGGGACAAGGGCCAAGTTCGTTGCGGATACATCGTCAAAGAAGACAACACCCACGGGTACGCCATGCAACAAATCCTGATGAAGCGTGGCTTCCTCGATGCCGTTGGCAACCAAGTGCCCGTTCACGTCCTGGCAGAGCGCCTGGCGCAAAGAGACATGACCATCGGAGGCTCGGGCGACTCTGGGCAGTCTGGCGCAGACGAGCAACCCAACCGGAACGCCCTTCTGGGCATGGGTAAAAAATGCCCGGAATGTGGCGCCAACGAACTCCACAAAGTGGACGGCTGCATGCGTTGCACCAACTGTGGTCACATCGGTTCTTGCGGATAAAAACCACGCAGTGCTCGGGCGCCCCGTGCGCCTGAGCAGAATCACCGAACCGATACCCACCTTAAAAAAAAAGAAAACCCGCGATTGCCTGAGCAACGCGGGTTTTTGAGTGAAGGCAACCCGAAAGGGCTGCCTGCCACTTGGCTAGAACTTATTCAGCAGCGCCTTCGGCAGCAGCTTCAGTACGCTCAACCAGTTCCATGTAGGCCATCGGTGCATTGTCACCAACGCGGAAGCCCATCTTCAGGATACGGGTGTAGCCGCCTGGACGTGCAGCAAAACGTGGGCCCAGAACGTTGAACAACTTCACGACGTTGTCGCGGTTACGCAGACGGTCGAAAGCCAGACGCTTGTTAGCCAGGGTGGGTTCCTTAGCCAAAGTGATCAGCGGCTCGACAACGCGGCGCAGTTCCTTTGCCTTAGGCACAGTGGTCTTGATGGCTTCGTGCTCGATCAACGAGTTAGCCATGTTGCGCAGCATCGCCAAACGGTGCGACGAGGTGCGATTCAGTTTACGGAGTCCGTGTCCATGACGCATGGTGCATACCTTTCTTTATCAATAAACCGGCAGCCGTTTTAAGGTACTGCCGGGTGCACCGCATGGCACCGCCAAAAGCGGGAACCATGCACTTAAATCAGGCTGCCGCTGGTGAGACACCAACAGCCGCCCTTTCAATCAACGCTTGTCCAAGCCTTGAGGTGGCCAAGCTTCCAGGCGCGAGCCCAGAGCCAGACCGCGGGAAGCCAAAACTTCCTTGATCTCATTGAGCGACTTACGACCCAGGTTAGGGGTCTTCAGCAGTTCAGTTTCGGTACGTTGGATCAGGTCGCCAATGTAGTAAATGTTCTCTGCCTTCAAGCAGTTGGCCGAACGCACGGTCAGTTCCAGCTCGTCCACAGGACGCAGCAGGATCGGATCGAAGTTTTGAGCCGACTTGGCTGGGGCATCGAACGCAGCAATTTCGCTGCCTTCCAGTTGAGCGAAGACCGCCAACTGTTCAACCAGGATCTTGGCCGAAGCGCGGATCGCTTCTTCAGGAGAAATCGCACCGTTGGTTTCGATTTCAACGACCAACTTGTCCAAGTCGGTACGTTGTTCGACACGGGCGCTTTCCACGGTGTAGCTTACGCGCTTGACTGGCGAGAACGAAGCATCCAACAGGATACGGCCGATGGCCTTGCTGCTTTCTTCACCATAGCGACGCACGTTACCAGGAACGTAGCCACGACCCTTTTCAACCTTGATCTGCACGTCCAGCTTACCGCCTTGCGACAGGTGAGCAATGACGTGGTTAGGGTTGACGATTTCAACGTCATGAGGCGTCTGGATGTCAGCGGCAGTCACGGGACCTTCGCCATCCTTGCGCAGCACCAAAGTGACTTCGTCACGATTGTGCAAACGGAACACCACACCCTTCAAGTTCAGCAAAATGTGGACGACATCCTCTTGCACGCCGTCAATGGCCGAGTACTCGTGCAGCACACCAGCGATGGTGACTTCTGTTGGAGCGTAACCCACCATCGAAGACAACAGCACGCGACGCAGCGCGTTACCGAGCGTATGACCATAGCCACGTTCGAAAGGTTCGAGCGTAACCTTGGCACGGTGACCGCCGAGCGGTTCCACCTGGATGGCTTTAGGTTTCAGCAAATTCGTTTGCATGAAGTCTTCCTGTCAATACCCTCGGCTCGTTACACCGATAAGGCTGCTGGACCAACCGAAGCGAAACGCTTCGGCCCTGAAAACAAAAGACGAAAGGCCACGCAGCACGAACCCGTCGCGCAGCGCAGCCAAAGCGTCAATTAACGAGAATACAATTCGACGATCAACGATTCGTTGATGTCTGCGCCGAACTCGTCGCGGTCAGGCGACTTCTTGAACACGCCTTCCAGCTTGGCGCCGTCCACTTGCACCCATGCAGGCATACCGATGGACTCAGCCAGCTTGTATGCTTCTTGAACGCGAACTTGCTTCTTAGCCTTTTCGCGAACGGCAACGACGTCGTTGGCCTTGACCATGTACGAAGGGATGTTCACCAGTTGGCCGTTGACCAACACGCCCTTGTGACCGACCAATTGGCGAGCTTCAGCACGTGTCGAAGCAAAGCCCATGCGATACACAACGTTATCCAGACGGGATTCCAACAGAGTCAGCAAGTTCGCGCCGGTGTTGCCCTTGCGGCGTTCGGCTTCAGCGAAGTAGCGACGGAATTGCTTTTCCAGCACGCCGTACATGCGCTTGACTTTTTGCTTTTCACGCAATTGCAGACCGAAGTCAGAGGTACGCGAACCGGAAGTGCGGCCGTGCTGACCTGGCTTGGTGTCAAATTTTGCCTTGTCGCTGATAGGGCGACGAGCGCTCTTTAAGAACAGGTCTGTGCCTTCACGGCGGGCCAGTTTGGCCTTAGGTCCGAGGTAACGTGCCACGTTTATTTCCTTAGTTTCAATCTAACGTCAGATGCCATCATCCGACGCGAGTCTGGCGGATATTGTTTATGTCGCTCAGACGGTGGGCTTCGCGAAACCGCCAAAAGCGCCCATGCAGGCGCAATTCAGCGAACCGAGAAAACTCGCGATTATAGCAATAGATTTAGCCCAGGCAAGCATTTCGCTTAACCCGAGCAACGCGATAGACCAATTTAGAAGGCAAATAAGCGCTGCTCAAAGGCAGCGCTTACCGATCGCGTCCAGCACGGAAGGTCGCCCTTCCGACTGTGATCTTTAGATACGACGACGCTTTTGAGGGCGGCAGCCGTTGTGCGGAACAGGCGTGACGTCCGAGATCGAATTGATACGGATGCCCAGCGAGGCCAGCGCACGAACCGAAGATTCGCGACCAGGACCAGGGCCCTTGATCTCGACGTCCAGGTTCTTGATACCTTGTTCTTGAGCGGCGCGACCAGCCACTTCAGCAGCCACCTGGGCAGCGAAGGGAGTGGACTTACGCGAGCCCTTGAAACCCTGACCACCGGAGGAAGCCCAAGACAGAGCGTTACCTTGACGGTCAGTGATGGTGATGATCGTGTTGTTGAACGACGCATGCACGTGAGCAATACCGTCTGCAATGTTCTTGCGGACCTTCTTGCTTACACGACGGGCAGCGCTGTTGGCAGGTGCTTTAGCCATAAAAACTTTCTCTCGAAGCTAGACCGGTGCTAGACCGGTTCAGATCTTGTTGAACGATGCCCGAAATCACTTCTTACCGGCAATCGCCTTGCGTGGACCCTTACGGGTACGCGCATTGGTGCGAGTACGCTGGCCGCGGCAAGGCAAGCCACGACGGTGACGGAAGCCACGATAGCAACCCAAATCCATCAGGCGCTTGATATTCATCGAGAGCTCGCGGCGCAAGTCACCTTCAATGGTGAGCTTACCCACTTCTTCACGAATCTTTTCCAAGTCGCCATCCGTCAGGTCTTTGATCTTCTTATCGAAGGCAATACCTGCAGCCGTGCAGATTTTCTGCGCGGTGGTGCGACCAATGCCGTAGATCGAAGTCAGACCGATTTCGGTATGCTTGTGCGGCGGAATGTTGATGCCAGCAATACGTGC
>JBDKHX010000214.1:0-5591 GCA_039797415.1 Pseudomonadota bacterium
GCCTTCAAGCCGTATTTCGACTCGACCAGCCTGCAAGAATCGGCCAACCCGGAGATGCTGCCCAGCATCAAGCACGAGCTGGACCAACTGCAGATATACCACTGGAGCGAGGTCGAAGCGTTTGCGCGCATCTTCTACCGTCAGCCAGATCGGCAGAACCCGGCCGACCACGCCCATATGCAGCGTCACTTGCAACCGGCAGTGGATCGTTTCAAGGCGATTGAGGACGACGAAGTGCGGCCCACCTTCCGCGACAAGCTGGGCGGCTATGTGCGGATGTATTCCTTTCTGAGCCAAATCCTGCCGTATGCCGATCCTGATCTGGAAATGCTTTACAGCTACGGACGTTTCCTGCTGCCACACCTACCGCTGGATCGTGATAACACTGTGGTCAAGATCGGCAACGAAGTGGAGCTTCAGTACTACCGGCTACAGCGTGTTTCCAGCGGGCCGATTGAATTGAAGGTGGGTGAACCGGAAGGCGTGTACAGCCCCACTGATGTCGGCACGGGCAAAGCCAAGGAAGAAAAGGCACCTCTGTCGGAAATCATCCAAGTGCTCAACGAGCGTTTCGGCACCACCTTCACCGATGAGGACCGCCTGTTCTTCGACCAGATCAAGGCGCGAGCCACCAGCAATAGCCAAGTGATCCAGACTGCTATGGCCAACCCGCTGGACAAGTTCCAGTTGGGCGTGCGCAAGCTGATCGAGGATTTGATGATTCAGCGCATGGCTGAGAACGACAAAATCGTCACCCGGTATATGGACGACGGCGAGTTTCAACGAACGGCGTTTCCGATTCTGGCCAAGGAGATTTTTGAGGCTGTGCACGCACAGCAAAAACCTTCCGGTGATGGAGCGGCTTGAGGCAGCCCTCAGCAACCCGCGCCAGTACTCATAAGCTCGGGAGGCTGGTCGGCACATGGTCACCTATCCGTCACCAAGAAAATCAAGCACTTAGCAGCGATGCTAGGTGCTTTTTTCTTTCCTGTTTCAAAAGCGGTAGGAAAAAGGGGCCGAGGCCCCATGTTCAGGCTGCGCGTGAGGTGCGCCGACGGGACCGAACCGCTGCGCCGACCACCACTGCGCCAAACAAGGCCATCACGCCCTGACTGGGTTCTGGCACGGCGGGTAATGGCTCACCCCAATGGCGTGTCGAGGTGCTGATGCTTTGCCAAGCGCCTGGCTCCGACAAGTTCCAAGCCAGTGACACGTCAACATCGATCAATTGGTTGGCGCCACTACCGGAGGCCACACTGACATCCGCCTGTGAGCCAACATAGAAACTGCAGCCCACGTAGGGTGACAAGATCGGGTTGGGTCGTTGCTCAGACTCAACTTGAAGTTTGCATAAGGTGATGTCGCTCCGGCCGGATCGGCGATGGTGTGGCCCGTCACGGTCATGGCCAGCGTCAAAATCTGCGGCCCAACGCCAGGCGGCGAGGCATCGCCCGGCGAGATGGGCGCCATCAGAAAGAAATCATTGACTGTGCTCACGCCAGCTGACCCAGTGGTGTAAACCGCCTCATAGGGGTATGGCGGGGTCGGGGTGAGCAACGATTGCACGTGGCCATGGCCCTAGGCAGTGCTCCTTGGGGCTATTTCGTCCATGGACGGCAATCCGGCCCCCGTTTGTCAATGTTTCTGCATGTTGTTATGACGCCTCCCCCCGGTCTTGCCCTGAATGCCATCTGATCAGGCGGAGGCTAAAGTGGTCGCTCAACAAAAAGAGGCCACATGTTCTCCAAATCCATTGTTTCCGCCCTATGCGTGCTGGCTGCGGCTGGCGCGTCCTTCAGTGCTCAGGCTCAAGCTGATGGTGCTGTGCAAAAGCTGCCATCGGGTGTCGAGGTCACACACATCAAAGTGGGCAAGGGTGCCAAGCCGGCTGCCAGCAGCACCGTCAAGGTTCACTACGAAGGCAAGTTGGCCGATGGCACGGTTTTCGACAGCTCGTACAAGCGGGGTGAGCCCATCAGCTTCCCGCTGCGCGGTGTGATCCCTTGCTGGACCGAAGGTGTTCAGCAAATGGCCGTGGGCGGCAAGGCCAAGTTGCTGTGCCCAGCCAGTACGGCCTATGGCTCGCGCGGTGCCGGTGGGGTGATCCCACCCAACGCGGTGCTGACCTTCACGGTTGAGTTGCTCAATATCGACAACTGAGTTGTGCGTTCCAAGCTTCGCTGAGGTGCTTTGATGAAACTGACCCCGATCATGGCTGCTGTGGCCGCCGCATTGATGGCTCTATCTGGTTGCAGCAAACAAACCGGGGTGGGGGGGCACCGCCAGTGAGGCCACGGCCACAACACAGGCGGCCAACGCACAGTTGGCCAAAGAGCTGAAGCTGGATGACCCGCAAGATTTTGAAGATGCCAAACGTGGCTTCATGGCGCGCCCCAAAGGCAAGATCATGGCGGACGATGGCAGTGTCTTGCATGACTTTGATGCCTACCAATTTGTGACCGGGCAGGCGCCCGATACGGTCAACCCCAGCTTGTGGCGCCACGCGCGGCTCAACGCCGAGATTGGCTTGTTCAAAGTCACCGATGGCATTTATCAGCTGCGCGGTTTTGACATTGCCAACATCACCTTGATTGAAGGCAAAACCGGCTGGATCGTGGTGGATGCCTTGACCAGCCGCGAGAGTGCTGCTGCAGCCATGGCCTTTGCCCGCCAGCAGTTGGGCGACAAGCCTGTGACGGCATTGGTGTTCACGCACAGTCACATTGACCACTTTGGTGGTGCGTTGGGCATTGTGTCGCCCAAGGATGTGGCCGATCGGCAGGTGCCGGTGGTGGCGTCGAACGGCTTCATGGAAGAGGCCACCAGCGAGAACGTGATGGTGGGTACAGCCATGGGGCGGCGGTCCAGCTATCAGTTCGGGCGTGATCTGCCGCGATCAACCAAAGGCAATGTGGACACAGGCCTGGGCAAGAACGTGGTGTACGGCACCTTCGGCATCCTCACCCCAACCAAGCTGATCACGCAGCCTACTGAAGAGTTGGTGCTCGATGGCGTGCGCTTTGTCTTCCATAACGTGCCAGGTGCCGAAGCGCCGGCGGAGATGACGTTCTCCATCCCCGACAAGAAGGCTTATGGCGGTGCCGAGAACCTGGCGCAAACCATGCACAACTTGCTGCCTGTGCGTGGGGCCAAGGTGCGTGATGCTTTGCGTTGGTCCAGCTACATGGATCAGGCGCTCGACCAAATGGATGGCATCGAGGTCTACTTTGGTCAGCACAACTGGCCAGTGTGGGGCAACGATCGCATCACGCAGTTCATCAAAACGCATCGTGATGTGTACAAGTACACCCACGATCAAACCGTTCGCTTGATCAATGCGGGCCTGACCCCGCGTGAAATTGCCGACACCATCAAGCTACCCAAGTCTTTGAGTGAGCACTTTGGGGCGCGCGGTTACTACGGTGCTTTGCGGCACAACGTCAAAGCGGTGTACCAGTTCTATCTGGGGGCCTACGATGGCAACCCCGCCAATTTGGATCCGTTGCCACCACAGGAATCGGCCAAGCATTACCTGGCCTTGATCGGCGGATCAGACAAAGCGGTGGCAGCGGCGCAAACTGCGTATGACAAAGGCGACTACCGCTGGGCAGCAGAGCTGCTGAGCCATGCAGTGTTTGGCGACCCGGCCAACAAGGCCGCCAAGGAGCTGCTGGCGAAAACCTACGAGCAAATGGGCTATGCCGCCGAGGCCGCAACCTGGCGCAACAGCTACCTGACTGCCGCTGCTGAATTGCGCAATGGCCCGCCCACCAAAGGGATCAGCCGCGCGGGCTTCATCGAGATGTTGATGCAGACCCCGGTTGAACGCTTTTTGGAAGCCATGGCGGGTGGGCTGGATGGCCCGGCCGCAGAGGGCAAAGATTTGAAGATCAACTTGGTGCTGTCGGATATCAAGGAGTCCTACGTGTTGTGGATCGAAAACGCGAACGCCACGCTGACGCTGACCAAACCGATCTTCATCAAGATGATGGCGGGCACGGCTGGCGTGAAGGACACCTTGTTGAGTGACGACCTTCAAATCGGCGGCAGCAAGATTGACCTGGTGCGGTTTTTTGGTTTGATCGACAAGGCGCCTGGCACCTTTGCGATCGTGACCAAATGATCAATTGCCCAAGGCTCTGACCAGCAGCCAGGTGGGCATGCCGATATAAAGCATGACCAGACCCAGGCGCTCCAGCCAGACGCGGGTCTGGAAGGCGCGCTCTGCGCGTGAGGTGGCCGCTATCAGGGTGCCGGCCTCAATCAGCGCGCGCAGTGCTGCAGCCGTTAGCACCACGCCGATGGCCCACGCAGCCCACCACAGGGCGAAGGTGGTCAGGTAGGCCTTCAATCCGAAGGTGTAGTACTCGCCAAACATGCCGCCGTAGGCGATGTTTTGATGAAGGTGGAAGGCGGGCAGCGCCAACACGACGGGCAGCAGCACAAACTTGGCCCAAGGTGTGTTCAATCGCCCAGCCTGAATGGCTTGGCGAGCGATGGCATAACGTTCGGCCAGCGATTCAGTGGCTGTCAGTCCGCTGGTCATGCCAATGCCAGCCGCCGCTGACATGGCCTTCGCAAAGATGTTCGGTCGCGCCAAGGCCAAGCCATATCGCCACAGTTGACCCGATTTCAGGCGCAGTGATACGCCCAGGCTGGGAAGCGGCAAGCGCCACGTTTCGACGGATGCGATGTCATCCAGCGGCAAGGCCAGGCGTCGGGCGCCGCTGGTCAAAACCAGTGCGCCACCTTCCAATGTGGCGCGGGCAGAAAAGGCCAGCAACACACACCACGCGGCGGCTTCGGGCACCAGGAAGAAGCCCGTAAACGCCCGTATCTGCGCGAGTGTGTTGCCGCGCAACGCATCATTGAGCAGCATGGCAGCACCCAACCAAATCAGGTTACTGCGAGCAAAAGCGCGTAGCAAACCCGCAGCGATGCGTGCCGCTTGTGGCAGCACCGTGACCTGTACCGGAAAGGCTTTGGCAAGGTCTGCATCTGATGCGTTTGCCATGGCTGGCAAACGCCACTTGGGCAGGATGGCCGCTACCACCAGGCATGCCAGCAGGGCTGCGCCGGCCAAGCCAACCCAATTGCCCCATCTCACCATGATGGTGTGTGCTGGCATGTGTACGGGAACGTCTCCCATCACCAGTGTGCGCTCACCCAGGCGTGAGCCTGCAGTGACTTTGCCGGTGGCGTCCATCACTGCGCTGTAGCCATTGGTGGTCACACGAAACTGCGGGAGCCGTGTCTCAATGCTGCGGAATGCTGCGACGGCCTGATGCAGTCTGGCCCCTTGTGGGTGTGCGCTGAACCACGAGTCGTTGGACATGGTCAGGATCACTTGCGCGCCAAGCCGTGTGCCTTCAATGGCCAGGCTGGTGTCAACATCATCCAGACAGATCAAGGGCAGAACAGGAATCTCGCGGCCATCGGCCAAGCGCAACGGGAACACGCGTGCGCCGTTGCCTGGTTGCCAGGTACCAGCCCATGGCACCCAGCGTCGGAAGGTGGGGCCATCCATCCAGGCCGGAACATATTCAGTCAGTGGGAACAAGCGCGTTTTGCGATAGAAGCCCAATATGCCG
>JBDKHX010000215.1:0-3940 GCA_039797415.1 Pseudomonadota bacterium
CTGGACAAAGGCACGTCAGGTGTCTTGCTGATGGCCTTGTCATCTGAGGCGGCGAGGGCGCTGGTGCCCTTGTTTGAGCAGCATGCGGTGCACAAAAGCTATCTGGCCATGGTGCGGGGTTGGTCTGCAGATCGGTTTGATGTGGACCATGCCTTGAGGCCCGATGATGCCCCGCCCGATGCGCCCACTCAAAGTGCATTCACAGCGTTTGAAACCCTGGCCCACTTGAACTTGCCTGTGCCGGTTGATCGTTATCCCAGTACGCGGGTGGCACTGGTGCAGGCGCAGCCCCAAACAGGCAGGCGGCATCAGATCAGGCGGCATCTCAAACACGTCAGCCACCCGATCATCGGTGATGCGACCCATGGAAAAGGCGCGCATAACAGGTGGTGGGCTGACTATCTGGGGCAGCAGCGCTTGTGGCTGCATGCCCAATGTCTGTCTTTCACGCACCCGTTTAGCGGTGAGCCGTTGCAGGTGCGTTCAGACTTGAGCCAGCCCTTCAATCAGGACTGGCAACGCTTGCTTACTGAAGATTGGACGAGCTTGGCGGGTGGTCCGGACCTTGGGCAAACAGTTCGCTGACATCGACCGAGTCAAACTGATAGCGCACGCCGCAGAAGTCACAGCCTACGTCCACGCGGCCTTGTTCTTCAATGACGCTGTCGACTTCTTCTTTGCCTAAGCCGCGCAGCATGTTGCCCACGCGTTCGCGCGAGCAGGTGCACTGAAAGCGAGGGCCCATGCTGCCTTCTTGGGGTTCAAAGCGCAGGACCTTTTCTTCCCAGAACAGGCGATGCAAGATGGTTTCCGCATCCAGCGTCAACAACTCTTCTCGCTTGAGGCTGGCGGCCAGGGTTGCGATGCGGTTGAAATCCTCATCCGCTTCAGACTGATCGGTCTTGCCTTCACCCTCCAGATTGCCTTCGCCTTCCAGTGGCAAGCGTTGGATCAGCAAACCGGCGGCGATGTTGTCGTCGGCAGCCAGAACAATCGTGGTGTCCAACTGTTCAGACTTGAGCATGTACTGCTGCAAGACGTCAGACAGTTTGGTCAAGGCCTGACCGTTGTCGCCATTGAGCGGCACCACGCCTTGGTAAGGCTGCTGCCCTGGCAATTTGTCTTGCGGGTCCAGCGTCACCGCACAGCGGCCTTGGCCGTGCAGGTTGACCATTTCGCTCAAAGGCAGGGTACCGGTGTCCGTGGCAGGTACATCGCCCACCACCTTGGCTGTGGTGCGAAAGCCCAGATCAGGCGTTGTTTCGCTGACGGCCAGTTTCACGGGGCCATCGCCAAAAATTTGCAGCACCACTGCGCCGTTGAACTTGATGTTGGCTTGCATCAGCACACCTGCGGCGGCCATTTCGCCCAGCAACTGACGCACAGGCGGGTCAAACGGCTCGCCAGACTGGCGACGGGCCAGCACTTCGCGCCAGCTGTCAGTCAAACGGACCAACATGCCGCGTACGGGCAGGCCTTCGAACAAAAACTTATGCAATTCGCTCATTCAGATTCTTTCTTGGGTGCATCGATTCGCACCAGATCGTGCTTATATCGGGCCGATCGGTCGACATACAAGGCCGTGCCGGCTTGCATGCGGTCGATTTCACCTTGGCTCAGGGGGCGGATGGCCTTGGCAGGGCTACCCAGGATCAGCATGCCGTCTTCAAACACCTTGCCTTCGGTCACCAGGGCGCCAGCGCCAACCAGGCAGTTCTTGCCGATCACAGCGCCGTTGAGCACCACGGCTTGAATGCCGATCAAAGCGCCGTCCTTGACCGTGCAGCCGTGCAGCATGGCCTGATGGCCCACGGTCACGTTCTCACCAATCACCAGCGGAAAGCCAATGTCGGTGTGCAAAACCGATGATTCCTGAACGTTTGACCGGGCGCCGATGGTGATGGGCTCATTGTCGCCCCGCAGGGTCACGTGAGACCAGATGCTGGTGTTCTCGGCCAGGCGGACATCGCCGATGACGTCTGCGGACTCTGCGACGTAAGCCGAGGCGTGGACGCTCGGGCTCAGTTCTGTGCTGCCTAGGATTCGGTAGAGCGCCATGGTGTTTGCTTACAACTGTGTTGACCCTGAGGGCTCGATTTTATGGGTTATGGTCAGTTATCGTTATGTGTAGGCCTAATTGAGCCCAATTGATCTAGGAGCAAGCATGAAAACCGTTGGCGACACACTCGAGCCCTTCAAGGTGGTTGGCGTCAAACCCGGCTTCAATGACTTCATGGAGCATGGTCAATCCGCGTTTGAGGACATCACCGAGCGCAGTTTCCCCGGCAAGTGGAAAGTCATTTATTTCTATCCCAAGGACTTCACCTTCGTTTGCCCGACCGAAATTGTCGGTTTTGACAAGCTGGCCAAGGCTTTTGCCGACCACGATGCGGTGTTGATGGGAGGCTCAACCGACAACGAATTCAGCAAACTGGGCTGGCGCCGTGAGCACCCTGAGCTCAGCCGCCTGGGACACTACAGTTTTGCGGACCAAGGTGGCAAGTTGCCAGCGCTCGTTGACCAATTGGGCGTACGTGACCGCGACGCGGGCGTGGCCCTGCGCGCCACCTTCATCGTCGACGCCGACAACGTGATCCGTCATGTCTCGGTCAACACCTTGAACGTGGGCCGCAACCCCGACGAAATCCTGCGCATTCTGGATGGCTTGCAAACGGGCGAGCTGTGCCCCAGTAACCGCGCTTTGGGTGGTCAGACCCTGTAATTTTCTTCTGTTTGGTTCTCTATGCTGTTCTTGCTGTCTCCGGCCAAAAGCCTGGACTACGACACCCCTGCGCATGTCAAAAAACATACGCTACCCCAGTTCATTGATGAGTCGTCCGGCTTGATCGAGGTGCTGCGGCCTTACACGCCGGCCCAGATCGCGTCCCTGATGGACCTCAGTGATGCCTTGTCAACCTTGAACGTGGCCCGCTACACAGCGTGGAGCCCCAACTTCAGCGCGGACAACAGCAAGCAAGCCATCCTGGCCTTCAATGGCGATGTCTACGAGGGCCTGGACGCGAAAACCTTGTCCGCCAAAGACCTCGATTGGGCCCAGACGCATGTCGCCATGCTCAGCGGCTTGTACGGCATCCTGCGCCCGCTTGACTGGATGCAGCCTTACCGTCTGGAAATGGGAACCAAGCTGGCTAACCCCCGAGGCAAGGATCTGTATGCCTGGTGGGGGGATCAACTGGCCCAATACTTGAATGGCGAGCTGGCCAAGCAGGGCGATGATGTCCTGATCAACCTCGCATCGCAGGAGTACTTCAAGTCCGTCAAGCGTAAAGCCTTGAAAGCCCGGGTTGTTGAGTGCGTGTTTGAAGACTGGAAGAATGGCCAATGGAAGATCATCAGCTTCCATGCCAAGCGGGCACGTGGCCTGATGGCTCGTCACGCCATTTTGAGCCGGGCGACCAAATTGTCTGACTTGATCGGTTTTGACGCCGAAGGTTATGCCTACGACGCAGCTGCATCTGAGCCTGACCGACTGGTGTTCAGGCGTCGTTTGGCCGATTGATGAAGTGAGGACGCAAGATGTCTGAAACCCAGCAAATTACCCCTGAACTACGCCAATGGATCGTGGACCAAGCCGCCGCGGGGCACAGCGTGCCCTCGGTTTTGGAGGCCATGAAAGCCAGTGGATGGGATGAGTTGGTGGCCATTCAGGCGGTCGAAGAAATATTGGCCAAGGAAGTGGCAAGGCGTCATTTGTCTGCCAAGCCCATACCAGAGATCGTCGGTGAGCCAGATGTCTCCAGCCTCTGGGTTCATGACAAATGGGTCAAGGTCGTGCTGCGTTTGCAACGCCCTCGGGTCGTGGCCTTGGGTGAGTTCTTGTCACCAGACGAGTGCGAAGCCTTACGATCTGACGCGAACAGCCGACTGGCCCGGTCTGAAACCGTTGAAAATCTCAGCGGGGGCAGTGAAGTGAACGTGG
>JBDKHX010000216.1:0-3936 GCA_039797415.1 Pseudomonadota bacterium
TGCGCCATAGGCAAAGTAGTAAAACGGGCGGCCTTGCATGGTGGTGCGGTCCCAATGCAGGTCTGGCGTGGCGTAAAAACCGTCCGACCACAACTGCACACGCGCCATGTAGGCGCCCATCACGGCGTCTTCAAAGCTCAGGGTTTGCTGGCCAATATGAACCTGGTCTGATTCGATCCGGATGTTGTCTGCCTGAACGTTGTTCCGCTGCGCCAAGTGGGTCATCAAGCGTTCTTTGATCTGGCGGGCGGCATCTGCGGCCGCTTTGCCGTTCAGGTCTGATCCTGTCGACGCGGCTGTGGCGGATGTGTTGGCCACTTTGCTGGTGTCTGTGGCGGTCACGCGGATGCGTGCGGCAGAGACACCCAAGGTGTGCGCCACCATCTGGGCCACCTTGGTGTTCAGCCCTTGGCCCATTTCTGTGCCGCCGTGGTTCACCAGCACGCTGCCGTCGTTGTAGATGTGGACCAAGGCGCCAGCCTGGTTCAGGTGCACCACGTTGAAGGAGATGCCAAATTTGACGGGAGTCAGCGCCAGCCCCTTTTTCAGGACGGGGCTTTGGCTGTTGTATTGGCTGACGGCTTGGCGGCGGGCGCGGTAATCGCTGGTGGCGACCAGTTCACTGAGCAGTTCAGGCAGGATGTTGTCGTCCACCACTTGGCCGTAGGGCGTGGTGTTGTGGGTGTCTTGGCCATACAGATTGGCCAGGCGCACATCCAGTGGGTCTTTGCCCAAAGTGCGGGCGATGGAGTCCAACAACACCTCAACGGCCAAAGCGCCTTGTGGTCCACCAAATCCGCGGAAGGCGGTGTTGCTCTGTGTGTTCGTCTTGGCGCAATAACCATGCAGCTCGACATGGGGCAGCCAGTAGGCATTGTCAAAGTGACACATGGCCCGGGTCATCACCGGGGCAGATAAGTCGGCTGAAAAGCCGGCGCGGGACACCATGTCCACCTGGGCGGCCAGTAATTTGCCCTCATCGTCAAACCCGACTTCGGACTGATGCACGAAGCAATGGCGCCGGCCTGTGATCATGAAGTCATCATCACGATCCAGCCGCAGCTTGACCGGGCGCTTGAACAGATGCGCGGCGATGCCTGCCACGCAAGCAAACACGGCGGATTGGGATTCCTTGCCGCCAAAGCCGCCACCCATGCGACGGCATTCCACCAACACCTGGTGTGCGTGCCAGTTCAAGGCGTGGGCCACGGCATGCTGCATTTCGCTGGGGTGCTGGGTGGAGCAATGCAGCAGCAGGCTGTTGTTCTCCTTGGGGATGGCGTAGGAGATTTGCCCTTCCAGGTAAAACTGCTCCTGCCCACCCAGGTGGAAGGTTTGGCTCAAACGGTGGGGGGCGCTTTGCAGGGCTTGCTCGGCATCACCTCGTTTGAGCTGCATGGGGGGCACCACATACTGCTGCGCCGCATGGGCAGCCTCGGGTGTCAACAAGGCAGGCAAAAGGGTGATCTGAACAAAGTCCTTGGCGCGGGCGGCCACTCGGCGGGCGGTATCGCGGTTGTCAGACAGCACGGCAAATATGGGCTGCCCCAGGTATTGCACGGTGCCCTCAGCCAAGATGGGCTCGTCATGGATGATGGCGCCACAATCGTTGACCCCGGGGATGTCCTTGGCAGTCAGGATGCCGAAGACACCGGGCAGGGCGCGCAAGCCGGCTACGTCAATGGATACCAGTTGACCGTGGGCGACGGGCGACAAGCCCAAGGCAGCATGCAGCGTGCCGGCCAGTTCAGGCAAGTCGTCGATGTAAGGCGCAGCGCCTTGAACGTGGATGTGGGCCGACTCATGCGGCAGGGAGCGTCCGGCACTCATGCTTGGCCTCCCACTGCGGCGGGCCAGACCTGAATGGTGTCGGGCGCCAGGGGGGCTGAAGGCCGTGTTTCCAGCCAGAAGCGCTCCAGCAAGTTGGCGGCAACCTTGATGCGGTAGCCATCGCTGGCTCGCAGGTCGGTCATGGGGGTGAAGTCTTGGCGCAAGGCTGCTTGGGCCTGTCGCAAGGTGGCTTCGGTCCAGGGCTGCCCAAGCAGGGCGGCTTCAGCCTGGCTGGCCCGTTTGGCTGTCGCGGCCATGCCGCCCCATCCCAGTCGGGCTTCGGTGATCGTGTCGCCCTGCAAACGCAGATACAGGCCAGCACACAGGGCCGAGATGTCACTGTCCCGCCGTTTGGAGACCTTGTACGCCCGCATGACCTCACCTTGCGTCGCTTGCAGCAATGGCACGGAGATGCTTTGGATCCACTCGCCCTCGGTCAGGGCGTTTTTCATGTAATCCAGGTAGAAGGCTGACAGGGGCAGTTCACGCGTCTGGCTGCCTTTGCGCAACACCAGTGAGGCATTCAAGGCCAGCAAAATGGGTGCGCCGTCGCCGATGGGCGATCCATTGGCCACGTTGCCGCCCAAGGTGCCAGCATGGCGAACGGGCGGCGAGGCAAACCGCAGCCAGACTTCTCGCAAATGGGGCACGGCCTGGGTCAAGGCTTGCCAGGCGGCTTCGAGGCTGGCGCCTGCGCCGATGGTCAGGTGTGTGTCGGTCTGTTCAATCTGACGCAGCGCTTGAACTTGTCCCAGGTAGATCACATCGCCCAGGTCTTTGAACTGCTTGGTCACCCACAGGCCGACATCGGTGCTGCCGGCCACCAGGCGAGCTTGGGGCCAGGCCAGTCGCCATGCGGCCAGGTCATCCAGTGTGGTGGGCGCCACAAATCGTTGCGCATGGCCGCCATGAACCACGCTGGGGCCGACGTAAACCAAGGGCTGGGTGTTCTTGTGTTGAAGATGCGCCAAGGCCTCGATGGTGGCTTGATCTTGGGGCGGCACGCGTGGTGCCTCAAACATCTGTTGTCCCGCATCCAGGATGGGGCGGTAGCCTGTGCAGCGGCACAAGTTGCCTGACAGGGCGTCGGCCAACTCTGATCGTGTGGGGCTTTGCTCGTGGCTTTCGTAGATGTGCCACAAGCTCATCACAAAGCCGGGGGTACAAAAACCACATTGGGAGCCATGGCAGTCCACCATGGCCTGTTGGCAAGGGTGCAGTTGCTCGCCTTGGGCCACGTCTTCGACGGTGTACAGGGCCTTGCCGTCCAAGGTCGGCAAAAACTGGATGCAGCTGTTGACGGTTTTTTTGACCAGTTGACCCGCGTCGTTCAACTCGCCCACCACCACGGTACAGGCGCCGCAGTCTCCCTCGGCGCAGCCCTCTTTGGTGCCGGTGCAGTGGGCATGTTCACGCAGCCACTGCAGCACGGTGGTGGTTGGCGGCAGACCTGATACCTGCTGTTCTCGGCCCTGATGCACAAAGCGAATCGGGCGAGTGGGTAACGGCGCTTGGGACTCGCTCATCAGCGGACTCCGTGGGTCAATCGACATGTCAGGGATCGTCAGACAGGTTGTACCGCTCAATGAGCGATGGGTCAAAAAAGCGTAATGCGATTGAGGAGATGCGGTATACGATGTCGCTTATAAGCATCATCCAGCCTCGCTTATGAGCAAGCCCGCTGTTTTCGACAAGATTGACCTGTCTCTCATCCGGGTCTTACATACGGTGATCACCGAACGCAGCGTCTCCCGGGCGGCCATCCGCCTGCAATCCAGCCAGCCAGCAGTCAGTGCGCAATTGCGTCGTCTGCGTGAGCTGACGGGAGACCCGTTGCTGGTTCGGTCAGGCCAAACCATGGCCCCCACCGATGTAGCCCTGAACCTGCTCAAACCTGCTGCGGCCATCTTGCAACATGCCCAAAGCATGTTCGGGCAGACCAACGCGGTTCGGGGCTTTGACGCTGCGACGTCTACCCTGACGTTTCGCATTGCCACGACAGACTATCTGGACCCCTATTTTTTGCCAGAGTTGACGCTGCACCTGCGCCGTCTGGCGCCTCATATCCGGGTGGAAGTCGTGCAGTTGTCGGCTGATCTGGACTAC
>JBDKHX010000217.1:0-4339 GCA_039797415.1 Pseudomonadota bacterium
TGCAAGGTGGCCATGCACAGGTGACCTGTTTCAGCGAAGGCCACGGCGTGCTCCATGGTTTCACGGTCTCGGATTTCGCCCATCAGGATCACGTCGGGAGCCTGGCGCAGGGTGTTCTTGAGCGCCATTTCCCAGCCGTCGGTGTCGATGCCGACTTCGCGTTGGGTGACGATGCAGTTTTTGTGCGGGTGGACAAATTCAACCGGGTCTTCAATGGTGATGATGTGACCGAACGAGTTTTCGTTGCGGTGGTCCACCATTGCGGCCAAAGTCGTCGATTTACCCGAGCCGGTCGCGCCAACCAGAATCAGCAGGCCACGCTTGGCCATGACAACTTCTTTGAGGATCTGCGGCAAGCCCATGCCATCGACCGTGGGCAGTTGCTGGGGAATGACCCGCAGCACCATGCCAATGCAGCCTTGCTGGACAAAAGCGTTGACGCGGAAGCGGCCGATGCCACCGGGCGAGATCGCGAAGTTGCACTCTTTCGTGCGCTCGAACTCAGCCGCTTGTTTGTCGTTCATGATCGCGCGCGCCAAAGAGATGGTGTGCTGCGCGTTCAGGGGTTGAGGCGAGACTTTGGTGACCTTGCCGTCAACCTTGATCGCAGGCGGGAAGTCGGCCGTCAGGAACAAGTCCGAGCCACCGCGGGCCACCAGCAATTTCAGCAAGTCGTTGATGAATTTGGCGGCCTGGTCCCGTTCCATGAGCTATCCCTCGGTGAATTCGTATCGGTTCAGTATCGGGTTGATGTGTGTATCAACCAGCTGTCAGCAAAGCACCCAATCGGGCGCTGAGTTGGCGCATGCGCAAAGACAGGCGACGCGCAGTGGAGGCCATCAAGGCCATGCCCAAACGTGGCTCTTCAATGGCCAACTCGTCCAATGCCCCGCTGGTGAGCACGGCGATGGAGCAACGGCTCAAAGTCAAACACGAGGCAAAGCGGGCGCCGGCATCGAGCAAGGACATTTCACCCAGGACATCGCCTTCCCGGGCCTCCGCCAAGCGCGCACGGGCGCCGGTGGGTTGAACGCGATCGACGGCAACCAGGCCTTCGAGCACGATCAGGGCGTAATCGCCCTTTTCTTCCTGCACGATGAGCTCGCGCCCAGGCGGGACGGAGATGAAGTCCAGATGGTCAAGCAGTTTGCGACGATCTTCGTTGCTGAGCGACGCCATCAGGGCATCGCTGCCCCAGGCCTTGAGCAGCAATTCCAAGCCTTGCAAGGGCTCCAGCGCATGAGCACCGACCGCCAGGGCACGAGCCGTCCAGGCCGAGGTGGCGCGGATGTGCTCCGGACGCTCCATGAACTGGGTGGCAAAAAAACCTTCGTCATCCGCCTTGGGTGGCGCCGGCTTGGCAAAGCCCAGATCACCGGGCTTGGTGTGCGACGCTGACGATGCGCCTGAAACAAATCGGTCGAGCAGTCGCTTCATATCAACCTGGGAAGTTTTCAGGGAACTTGGCCTTGGAACGCGCCTCAGCCGGAGAGACCACGTTGCGACGCACCAGATCCGCCAGGTTCTGGTCCAGCGTCTGCATGCCCATGGCATTACCGGTCTGGATGGCTGAGTACATCTGGGCGATCTTGTTTTCGCGGATCAGGTTACGGATCGCAGCCGTACCGATCATGATCTCGTGCGCAGCAACCCGACCTTGACCGTCTTTGGTCTTGCACAGGGTTTGGGAGATCACGGCCTGCAAGGATTCGGACAACATGGCGCGGACCATGTCCTTTTCAGCGGCGGGGAACACGTCGACCACCCGGTCGATGGTCTTGGCGGCACTGGATGTGTGCAAGGTGCCGAACACCAAGTGACCGGTTTCAGCCGCGGTCAAAGCCAGGCGGATGGTTTCCAGGTCTCGCATTTCGCCGACCAGAATGCAGTCCGGGTCTTCACGCAGAGCGGAACGCAAAGCGTTGGCAAAGCTCATGGTGTGAGGGCCGACTTCGCGCTGGTTGATCAGGCACTTTTTGGATTCGTGCACGAATTCGATCGGGTCTTCAACCGTCAGGATGTGACCGTATTCGGTCTCATTGAGGTGGTTGACCATGCCCGCCAGCGTGGTGGACTTACCGGAACCGGTTGGCCCCGTCACCAGCACCAGGCCACGAGGGCGCAGCGCCAGTTCCTGGAACACCTTGGGCGCGTTGAGTTGCTCCAGGGTCAGGATCTTGGATGGAATCGTCCGGAACACGGCGCCAGCGCCGCGGTTCTGGTTGAAGGCGTTAACCCGGAAACGGGCCAGACCTTGAATCTCGAACGAGAAGTCACATTCCAGCGTTTCTTCGTAATGCTTACGCTGGGAGTCGTTCATGATGTCGTACACCATGTCATGGACCTGTTTGTGGTCCAAGGCGTCGACGTTGATGCGTCGGACATCCCCGTGTACGCGGATCATGGGTGGCAGGCCTGCCGACAAGTGCAAGTCAGATGCCTTGTTTTTGACCGAGAACGCTAGTAGTTGGGTGATATCCATGGATGATATTTGGATAGAAATCCTTGACGGACCATTATGGCGACGATCGCAAACAACCTACAACTCGTGAGAAGCCGTATTTCACAGGCTTGTTTAACGGTTCAACGTCCGCCAGCCAGTGTGACGCTGCTGGCGGTCAGCAAAACATTCCCTGCTGAAAATGTGCGTGATGCATTCAACGCCGGCCAAAAACTGTTTGGAGAAAACTACGTTCAGGAGGCTTTGGACAAGATTGAAGCCCTGTCGGATATTCGCTCGCAGATTCAATGGCATTTGATTGGGCCGCTGCAAAGCAACAAAACCCGGCCCGTGGCCGAAGCGTTTGACTGGGTTCACACCGTCGACCGGCTGAAAATTGCCCAACGCCTGAGCGAACAACGCCCCGACAGCCTGCCGCCCCTGCAAGTGTGCGTGCAAGTGAACACCAGCGGCGAGGACAGCAAGAGCGGGTGCGCCCCCAACGAGGCACTGGCGCTGGCCCAGGCCGTGGCCAAACTGCCACGTTTGAAGCTCAGAGGCATCATGGCGTTGCCCGCCCCCAGCCCGGACCCAGCCGTCCAGCACGAAGCGCTAAAGCAAGTGCGTACTCACTTTTCGCAATGGCAAGCGGCCGGATTGGACGTGGATACGGTGTCCATGGGCATGAGCAACGACCTGGAAGCGGCCGTGCAAGAAGGGGCGACCATGGTGCGCATTGGCACCGCGATTTTTGGACACCGCTGATCTGCGGCATCATCTCGCCCATGACTACCCCGATCGACATCGCATTCATTGGCGGCGGCAACATGGCCACCGCCATCATTGGTGGCCTGCTGCGGCAAGGCCGAACCCCCGCCAGCATCCTGGTGATTGACCCCGTGGCCGAGCAGCGCCAGCGTCTGACCGAATCCTTGGGCGTGCAAACCGCCGAAGGCCCCGACGCCGCCCTGCGGGACGCGAAAACTGTGGTGTGGGCCGTCAAGCCCCAACAGTTCAAGGACGCCGCCCAGACCTACGCCCCCCTGACGGACCAAGCCCTGCACTACAGCGTGATGGCCGGCCTGCGCACGGACGACATCGCCCGCCTGCTGGGCACGCCCCGCATCGTGCGCGCCATGCCCAATACGCCAGCCTTGGTCGGCCAAGGCATGACGGGTTTGTTTGCCCGCGCTGAGGTGAGTTTGGACGAACGCCACGCCATCGAACACATGGTGGAGCCCACCGGCCAAGCCCTGTGGGTGGAGCAAGAAGCTGACCTGGATGCCGTGACGGCCTTGTCAGGCTCCGGCCCGGCCTATGTGTTTTACTTCATCGAAAGCATGATGCAGGCGGCGCAAGACATGGGCTTGAGCGCCGAGCAAGGTCGTCAACTGGCTTTGGCCACGTTTGGCGGCGCCACGGCTTTGGCCACGCAATCCAGCGACAGCCCTGCGGTGTTGCGTGAGCGTGTGACGTCCAAGGGTGGCACCACAGGGTGGCACCACCTATGCAGCATTGACCAGCATGGAGTCCGCAGGAGTGAAAGAAGCCTTTGTGACGGCGATGCGTGCAGCGCAAAAACGAGCCAGTGAGTTGGGCGACGAGTTCGGTCGCTGACATAAGCGCTGAAATACGGCGACACGAACCGTGACGGGGCTGGGTCAGGCTGACACCAAGGTGTCGGCCACCAACCCCAGCCAGACCGTCAACCCCAACCAGTGGTTCAGGCGGAAAGCGCGGAAGCAGCGCTCACGGTCACGGTCTTTGATGAGCCAGCCGTGCCACAAGGCCTGGCCCGCCGCAGCCAACAGCGACAGGTTGTAGACCCAACCACGCCCCGCTTGCTGACCGGCCACAAACCAGCACCCGACGCACAAGGCGTAAAACGCCATCACACCG
>JBDKHX010000218.1:0-3928 GCA_039797415.1 Pseudomonadota bacterium
CCGTCTTTTCTTGCTGTGAAATGCGCGGTGCACATAAAAAAGCGGACCCTGTAGGGTCCGCTAAAAAGCACAAAATGACTGTGCTAGGAGGAGACAAGCAAGGACGCTTCACTTCCAAACCGTCCAACTGTTTCATCGGCAGGTTTGGGAGGTACTTGAGCCACGTTCAAGCAATTGGAGGCTCAAAAGCGTAAAAAGTTCACATCAATGCATGTGCAATGCGCCGGCCGTCTTGCCTTTGCCTGCACGTGCGGGTGGATTGCACAATCCGCAAACGTAGTGACGAGAGATCTCATGCGGATGCGTCACAAAATGGCCGCCGCATTTGGAACACTTGGTCATGGTCAGCATGCCGTTGTCGATGAACTTGACCAAACGCCAGGCGCGAGTCACCGACAACATGGGCTCCAGACCTTGAGTCTGAGTTTGTTCCAGGTACAACTGATAAGCCTTGATCACGGTCTGGATCTCGTCGATCTCAGAAGCCTTGTTCAAATACTCATGGATGTTGAGGAACAGGGATGCGTGGATATTGGGCTGCCAGGTCATGAACCAGTCCGTCGAAAACGGCAACTGACCCTTCGATGGCGATTTGCCCGCCACTTCCTTGTACAGGCGCAGCAACCGTTCATACGACAGATCGGTCTCCGACTCCAGCACCTGCAAACGGGCACCCAAGTTGATCAGGGTGACGGCAGTTTCAATTTGCTTGGCTTCGGACAACAGGCTCTTGACTCGCATGATGGTGCTCCTGAACGGTGTGAGGGAAGGGCTGTGATCAGGCAGCTTCTTGATGACGGCCAGCCATCAGGATGTTGGCGTGCAGGCGGGTCACGCTGTCGTTGCTGGTTTTGCCATGGTTGGTCAACAGGTTCCAGACCATGTCGTCGTCGATGCGCATGCGGCACAGCAAGGTGTTGCTCGAAGCGATCTTCATGATTTGAGCAGGCGACAAGGTGGCCAGCGTGGTGGCGGTGTCTTCCGAAATGCCCAGGCGGAACAACGCTTGTTCGCGGTCAGCGCGGATGAGGCTTTGAGCCAGCATCAGGTAAGACAGATTGGTTTCGCGGATTTCCATCAGGATTTGGTCGGCGTTCATATCAATCTCCTAAGACGTTTTGGAAGGAAGGTTTGCTTGGCTTGTTTCATCTGCTGAATTCGTATCAGCGTGAAATGGATTGTGAAGACCCCTTCTTTTTTTCTGAATAGGCGTGCCGCTGTAATCCACGTCGGTCACACGCTGAGTGCCGTGTCAGAAAAAATCCGACATCCCGAAAACAGTGCGCACTGATAAGGGGCAAAACCCAACCAGACAATTGGTCGGGATTTGGCTGCCACTCTCACCTGGTGGAAACATAATCGGGGCTGACCGATAGCCCCAACCCAAAGGACAAACGCATGGCCCGACAGGCCCGAGGTGGTCTAGCCGGTGTTCCCCACCTGTTGATGCAGCGCGTGCATGACGGGCAACGCCTGGTGCAAGACGACGTAGATCGCCAGCGACTGCTGGACACCCTTCGCACTGCTGCACGAGATCACCGTGTGGCAGTTCATGCCTATGTGTTGACAGAGCAGGGCTGGTGGGTGCTGGCCACGCCCACACATTCAAACAGCCTGAGTCTGATGGTTCAGGCTGTGGGCAGGCAGTATGTGGCGCACTACAACCGTCGGCACGCCCGGCAGGGCTCGCTGTGGGCCAGTCGCTATAAAGCTTGCATCATGGCCTCGGCACAGGATTTGCTCGATGGGATGGTGTTGATCGAATCCTTGGCCCCGGACGGGGCGTGGTCCAGCGCTTCGCACCATCTTGGGCGATGCGTTGACCCCTTGGTGGCTGATCACGCCCAGTTTTGGACCTTGGGCAACACCCCGTTTGACCGAGACGCGGCCTGGAAGCGGCGCCTGGAAGATGGTTTGTCTGCGCAGCGCTCCCAGCAGTTGCGTGATGCGGTGTCCAAGGGCTGGGCCATCGGCTTGGACGAAGACATCCTCCGCCTGCAGCAGCAAACCGATCGTCGTTTGACGCCCGGTCAAAGAGGGCGTCCGCCCAAGTCTGCAAATGGTTGATGTGTCCCTATTTAATTTCCTCTGGGAATGTGGCTTTTTATTAATGTGATCTGACCCTATTTATTAATGCTTGAAAACCCTCGGATTCGGGAGTATCCTCGCCGGTCCCCGTGTTGTTTTTCCACACTAACATCTGGAGCGCCCACATGACCCAGGCGACTTCGGGAACCATGTTCCCTACTCATCCCGTGTCTGACACAGCAGCTACTTCGGTGGCCACTGCGCAAGAAATCAAGGCCGCAGCCGAACTGGGCATGTACGCCAACGCCGAGCACGACGCTTGCGGCGTCGGCTTCGTTGCTCACATCAAGGGCCAAAAGGCACACAGCATTGTTCGTCAGGGTCTGCAGATCCTGGAAAACATCGACCACCGTGGTGCCGTTGGTGCCGACCCATTGATGGGTGACGGTGCGGGCCTGCTGATCCAGATCCCTGACGAGTTCTACCGCGCCGAAATGGCCAAGCAAGGTGTCGAGTTGCCTCCACCTGGCGAGTACGGCGTTGGCATGATCTTCTTGCCCAAGGAAAGCGCTTCGCGCCAAGCTTGTGAGCAAGAGATGGAACGCGCCATCAAGGCCGAAGGCCAAGTCCTGCTGGGCTGGCGTGATGTGCCAGTGGATGCCGACATGCCCATGTCGCCCACCGTGCGCGAAAAAGAGCCAGTCATCCGCCAAGTCTTCATTGGCCGCGGCACAGACATCCTGGTTCCTGATGCCCTGGAACGCAAGCTGTACGTCATCCGCAAGACGGCTTCCAGCAAGATCCAAAGCCTGAACCTGACACACGGTTCCGAGTACTACGTGCCCAGCATGTCGTGCCGCACCATCATCTACAAGGGTTTGTTGCTGGCCGACCAAGTCGGTAAGTACTACATCGACCTGAAGGATGAGCGCGTCACCTCGGCCCTGGCCCTGGTGCACCAACGTTTCTCGACCAACACCTTCCCTGAATGGCCACTGGCTCACCCATACCGCATGGTTGCGCACAACGGTGAAATCAACACCGTCAAGGGCAACTTCAACTGGATGCGTGCTCGTGAAGGCGTGATGAAGTCCCCAGTTCTGGGTGACGACCTCAAGAAGCTGTACCCCATCAGCCTGGATGGCCAATCCGACACCGCCACGTTCGACAATGCGATCGAACTGTTGACCATGTCTGGCTACCCACTGGCACAAGCTGCCATGATGATGATCCCGGAAGCCTGGGAACAGCACGCCACCATGGACGAGCGCCGCCGCGCCTTCTATGAATACCACGCAGCCATGATGGAACCATGGGACGGCCCAGCCGCCATGGTCTTCACCGATGGCCGTCAAATCGGCGCCACCCTGGACCGTAACGGTCTGCGCCCCGCTCGTTTCATCATCACCGATGACGACGTGGTCGTGTTGGCTTCCGAATCTGGCGTGTTGCCCATCCCTGAAAACAAGATCGTCAAGAAGTGGCGCCTGCAACCAGGCAAGATGTTCTTGATCGACTTCGAACAAGGCCGCATCATCGAAGACGAAGAGCTGAAGGCTCAGTACGCTTCGGCCAAGCCATACCGTCAATGGATCGAGAACGTTCGCATCAAGCTGGACACCATCGATGCCAGCGGCACAGCCGGTGAATTCTCTGAATCCCTGCTGGACCGTCAACAAGCTTTCGGCTTCACCCAGGAAGACATCAAGTTCCTGATGGCGCCAATGGCCATCAACGGTGAGGAAGCCACCGGCTCCATGGGCAATGACTCGCCCCTGGCCGTGCTGTCTGACAAGAACAAGCCGCTGTACAACTACTTCAAGCAGTTGTTCGCCCAGGTGACCAACCCACCGATCGACCCGATCCGTGAAGCGGTCGTGATGTCCTTGGTGTCCTTCAT
>JBDKHX010000219.1:0-3911 GCA_039797415.1 Pseudomonadota bacterium
GAATCACGCTGTAGTGAGAATCACGAAGATTTTTGCGCAGGGGTGGTGGCCAATCAAAGGTGCGATACTGGCCTTGAGGCGGTTGAAAGGCTTATCCGTTTCGGCCTACACACTGGAGGTGACGCCTTCTAAAGTTGCCAATCTGGAGCAGACCATTGACGAACTCTCCACTGTGCTTGAGATCGCTCCACGTGACCGAAGGCGCTTCAAGAAATTGCGCGAAGAAGCCAAAAGTTTTGAATCGCTGCCGCTGCGTAGTCGCCTGAGCGATGCGGAGGTGGCCAAATTTGCCGCCCAGCGCTACCGTTTTCCTGGCGTTGACATCAGGGCGCGGCTGTTTCGCAACTACCCGTTTGGTGAACTGGCCAGTCACGTGATTGGCTACATCGGTCGAATCAACGCCGCCGAAAAGGAAATGCTTGAGGAGTCTGACGACCCGGCCAACTACCGTGGTACCGAGTACATCGGCAAACTGGGTGTCGAACAGAGTTTCGAGCCCCAGCTGCATGGCATCACGGGCGTCGACTCCATGGAAACTTCGGCGGGTGGGCGCGCGACCCGGCGCCTGGCCAGTCAGTCGTCCACACCCGGCAACACCGTCAGGCTGTCCATTGACATCAAGTTGCAGAAACTGATAGAGGACATGTATGGCGATCGCCGCGGGGCACTGGTCGCGCTGGACCCCAAGTCGGGCGAAGTCCTGGCCTTTGTCAGCAAACCCACGTTTGATCCCAACCTGTTTGTCGAAGGCATTGACCAGGAAAGCTGGCAGTCTCTCAATGAATCACTCGACAAGCCCCTGCTCAATCGCGCCCTGCGTGGTACTTATCCGCCGGGCTCCACCTACAAACCGTTCATGGCCCTGGCTGCATTGCAGACCAACACGCGCTCGGCCTCCGTCCAGATCAATGATCCAGGCTTCTTCATGTTTGGGGGACACCGCTTTGGCAGCCCCGAGAATGAGCGTGGCGGCATCATGGACATGCGCCGGGCCATTGTGGAGTCAAGCAACGCCTATTTCTATTCGCTGGCCAACGAGTTGGGTGTGGATGCCATGCACGACTTCATGAAGCCTTTGGGGTTTGGCCAGATCACCGGGATCGATATCCATGGCGAGGTACGCGGTGTTTTACCCAGCCAGGCCTGGAAACGCAGTTACTTTAAAAAACCGGAGCATCAGCGATGGTATGCCGGGGAGACGATCTCGCTGGGCATCGGCCAGGGCTACAACAGCTTCACCATGTTGCAGCTGGCACAGGCCACCGCCATACTGGCCAACAACGGCGTCAAGCACAAGCCCCAGTTGGTGATCGCCACCCAGGACACCAGCACCCGGGCAATTGTTCCGCTGCAGCCGGCCCCGGCAGAAAACCTGGGGTACAAGCAGGAACATGTGGATGTGATCCGCCGGGCCATGGTGGGCGTGACTCAGGAGGGCACGTCCACCCGGGTGTTCGCCGGGGCGGCCTACTTGAGTGGTGGCAAGACCGGCACCGCCCAAGCCGTGTCGCTGGGTAAAAACGAAAAGTACAACGCCTCCCGAATGGAAGAGCGCCAGCGTGACCACTCGCTGTACATTGCCTTTGCACCGGCAGATGACCCCAAGATTGCACTGGCGCTGATTGTCGAGAATGCAGGTTTTGGTTCGGCATCGGCCGCGCCGATTGCCAGAAGGGTATTCGACTACTGGCTGCTGGGTCACTACCCCAATGAAGACGATTTGCTTGCCGTCAGCAAGGGGCAGGCCGCTGCGCCCCTGGGCAAGCCACGCCTGGTGGCAGAGGTGCCCTGGCCATTGACTGGGGTATCGGCGGCCAACGCGGCCTCGAGTCCGGCGCAGGGGGGCGCGGCTATCAAACCTGCATCAGCGCCCGTCGCGCCCGCCAGTACTGCGGCGAGCAGTCTCAGGCGAAGGTAACGCGGTCGCGGCCGCCTTGTTTGGACTGGTACAAAGCGCCGTCAGCGCGGGCGGTGAAGGTCTGGGCATCGTCATCCGGGCGCATCAGCGTGATGCCGCCCGAGATCGTGACCGTCAGCACCACAGTCTGGGTCCGGCGGTCTCGAATTTTCAGGGCTTTGGTGCGCTGTCTCACCAACTCTGCCAGCTTCTGGCATTCGGTCGCCGTGCTGTCTGGCATCAGCACCGCAAACTCCTCGCCGCCGTAGCGTGCGGCGCTGCTACTGGAGCTGGCAGGCACGCAACTGCGCAATACCTCGCCCAGTGCCTGCAGGACACGGTCGCCCATCACGTGGCCATGGGTGTCATTCACTTTCTTGAAAAAATCCAGATCAAACATGATCAGCCCGTGCGCGCTGCCGGGCGCGGGGACGCGGCCCAGCATCTCGGCCAGCTTCAGGTCAAAGCCCTTGCGATTGAGTACAAGCGTCAAGGCATCGCGCAGGGATTCATCGCGCAAGCGGGTCAGCTCGCCCTGCAGGCGTTCAATTTCCAGTTGGTTGTTTCTGACTTCCGACTCAAGCGCTTGCGCTGAACTGCGCATGCGCGCGGTGCCTTCAATCGCGTGCGTGATGGCCGGGGTGGTCAACATGTCGTTCACACCCCGCAGTTCCGCCACCAGGGTTTCAAGCTGCGTGCTGAACTCGCCGGCATGCTCGCCCGTGCGGGAGGCTGCATTGGCGAGGGTTTTCATGACACGTTGCAGTTCGCCGCCAATGCGGTGCATGGCTTGCTGGTCAATATCCGCCACATACTTTTGGTACAAGCTCCAGAGATCATCGTCGGTCAGGCGGGGGTGCGACTGCATGAGGCGGTCGATGGCATCGTTGAGCTGCAGATTGATGCCCGCCGCGTATTCAAACCAGACGGTGAAAGTCATCGGGGTGAACGATGCATCATGCTGACCCATGCGCGCCAGAACAAGTCGTAGCAGTTCAGCACTTTGTTCTTTTGACTGTGAATACCGCATGTTCAGCTTTCCTGGAGTGATGTGTCCAACGAACTCAGGATTATAACTTCCCAAGCCGCGCAAACCCGACCGTCTTGCGTGATATTGGCGGCGCCTGCCCGTCTGCGGAAACGCTGCCAAAACTCCGCCAAGAGACACCCGCCATGCCATTCTGGCCAACCCTTGATCTACCTCATGAATGCATCAAAACTTGTCTTCATGATCAGCGCTGACACCACCAGAAGAAAAACGCCACGCACAAAACCCGTGCCGTGCTTGAGGGCCATGCGCGTTCCCAGAAAACTACCCGCCACATTGGCCACGGCCATGGCCACCACAAAGTGCCACCAGATGTGCCCCTTGTAAACAAACAGTGCCAGGGCGGCCACGTTCGTGGCGGTATTGACCAGCTTGGCCGCAGCCGACGCGCTCAGAAAATCGTAGCCCAGCAAGCGCACAAACAGGAACACCAGAAAACTGCCAGTGCCTGGTCCGAAAAAACCGTCGTAGAAGCCGATCACGCACCCAATGCCTGCCGCCACCAGTTGCTCGTTCAATCCGGAAAATCGGGGCGCGTGGTGACGCCCCAGATCCTTCTTAAGCAGTGTGTAGGTCAACACCAGACCCAAGACAAAGGGCAGCAGCTTGCGCAGGAAGTCAGGCGATACGACGGTGACCAGCCAGGCACCGGCAAACGAGGCCAGCAGTCCAGCCACGGCAGCTGGCCACAGTGCCGCCCAGCGCATCTGCACCCGTTGGCTGTATTGCCAGGTGGCGAATGCCGTGCCCCAGACGGACGCGCCCTTGTTGGTGCCAAACAGCGTGGCCGGATGTGCGTTGGGGAAGGTGGCAAACAGGGCCGGCACCAGGATCAGGCCGCCGCCGCCGACGATCGAATCGACAAAGCACATGGCGGGCTTCCTTGCGCAGGCGTGAGCCATGGCAGTCGGGGCAGGGCTGGGTGCTGCGCAGTCGGGCCAGTTCCTCGCGCACCAGGGCCGAGTC
>JBDKHX010000220.1:0-4151 GCA_039797415.1 Pseudomonadota bacterium
TTTCGTTTTCATGGCAAAAGATCCCATTTCTGGCGCCTGGCGCCTCAGTGACGTGACCGCTTCACGCCGAACATCGAACGGATAGTCCTATCGCGTATTTCGACAGGCCCGCATAAAACTTGAATCCTTCACGTCACAAATTCACGTTGTGACTTATTTGATCGCTGCTTTACCCAGGTCCCACATGGGTAAGAAGACGCCCAAGGCCAGCACCAACACCATGGCCCCCATCATCACCAACAGGATGGGCTCGATTTTTTGGGCGAGTGTTTTGAGGCCATATTCCATGTCCCGCTGGTACATCTGGCCAATTTCTTCCAGCATTTCAGCCAAGGTGCCTGACTCTTCACCCACCATGATCATTTGCAGCACCAAAGGCGGAAACACCCCGCTGCGCTGACTGGCAATCAACAAAGAATCGCCCCGCTCCACCTGAGAGCGCATGGCCGTCAAGGCTTGTGTCAGGTAGGCGTTGTCAACCACCTGGGCTGACAAGGTCAAGCCCTGCACCACTGGCACGCCGCTGCGAAACACCAAAGCCAAGCTGCGCATGACTTGCGCCAGCACGCCTTTTTCGATCATTTCGCCCACGATGGGCATGCGCAATTTGAAACGGTCCCAGCGCATGCGCCCCAGGTCTGTTTTCAATAACTGCTTCCACCCTACCCAAGCTGCAGCCACACCCAGCAAAATGGCCGGCCACCAAGTCAGGGTGAACTGAGACGTGGCCATCAAAATGCGCGTCATCAAAGGCAACTCAGCATGCAGGCTTGCAAACACCTTGGCAAAGGCCGGGATGACAAACACGTTGATGATGGCAATGGCGCCCACCATGGCCAAAATCACAAAGGTGGGGTATCGCAAGGCCGATTTGACCTGCTCTCTGATGTTTTTCTGAAATTCGAGGTGCTCGAACAGTCCCAGGAACACTTCTTCCAGGCGCCCGGCTGACTCGCCCACGCGCACCATGGCGAGGTAAAACGGATCAAACACATCAGCGCGTCGGCTCATGGCCTGAGACAACTCGATCCCACTTTCCAGGCCCTGAGCCAGCTCCAGGTAGAGCTTTTTCAAGGATTTTTGCTGCGCGGACAACTCCAGACCGCGCAGGGCTCGGATGATCGGCACACCGGCTTTGGTCAGGGTATAGAACTGGCGCGTGAACATCATCAGGTCGACATCGGTGACCTTGTCGTGCCCCATCAATCGGCCAATCACATCAGACGCCTGCTGAACCTGGGGCACTTCGGTAATCGACACCGGGGTGATGCCTGTCTGGGTCAGCATGTCCACCACCGCCGCCACACTGGCAGCCTCAACCTTGCCCTCCATGGGCTCACGGTTGGCGTTGCGTCCGTAGTAGGCGAATTGGGGCATGGTCAGACGGGTGTGCTGGCGCGCATGGCCTCAGCGATGGTGGTGCGGCCGGCCTGAACCAGGCGGATGGCATCGCGCTTGAGGGTGTAGTTGGCAAATTGCTTTTGCGCAATCTGGTTGAATGCGATGTGATCCCCCTGAGACGCTGCATGGGTCATCTCGGGTGTCATTTCAATCATTTCGTAGATGCCGGTACGGCCACGGTAGCCCGTTTGATGGCAACTGTTGCAGCCCACGCCTTTGAAAAAGCTGCCCTGTTGAAGCGGGGCGCCGTCTTCAGACTGCATCAAGGCCAACTCTTTGGCCATCCATTCATGCTCATGTGCGGCGGGCTCGTAAGGCATGCGGCAGCTGTCGCACACCACGCGCACCAGTCGTTGCGCCAACACCAGGCGCAAGCCCAGCGCGGCCATGTAGGGCGGCACGCCCATGTCAGACAAACGCAGCACAGCGCCAGCCGCATCGTTGGTGTGCAAGGTGGACACCACCAAGTGCCCGGTCATGGCTGCACGCAGGCCGATTTCGGCCGTTTCCTGGTCACGCATTTCGCCCACCAGCAAGACATCGGGGTCTTGCCGCAAGCAGGCACGCAACACGCGCGAGAAGGTCAAATCAATCTTGTCGTGTACCTGCACCTGGTTCAAGCCTGGCAAGCGGTACTCAACCGGGTCTTCCACCGTGATGATCTTGGTTTCCGAATCGTTCAGCTCGGCCAACGCTGCGTACAAGGTGGTGGTCTTGCCGGAACCTGTCGGCCCGGTCACCAGAATCAAGCCGGAGGGTTGGCTCAAGGCCACCTTGACACGTTGCAAGATGGCGGGCGGCATGTGCAGCGCATCCAGATTGGCTTTTTGATTGCTTTGGATCAGCAAGCGCATCACCACGGATTCGCCATGCTGGATCGGCAGGGTCGAAATACGGATGTCGATGGGCGATGTGCTGATGGCAATCTGAAAGCGTCCATCTTGCGGCAAACGCTTTTCAGAGATGTCCAGGTTGGACATCAGCTTCAGGCGTTGAATCAACGCGGTACTGACCTTGGGGTCGTAGCTGGAGTGCTGGTGCAGCACCCCGTCAATCCGAAATCGGATGAAGGTTTGGCGCTCTTGCGGCTCAATGTGGATGTCGGACACCGACTGCGCCACAGCCGTTTCAAAAATCGAGGAAATGAGTTTGACGATGGGCGCATCTTCGCTGCCTGCCAGCATCTCCAGGCTGGCCACTGCGGGGCCCAGATCGGCAGCCACCTCATCGGCCAGACCCGATACCTGTTCCCGACGTTGGTAGATGCGGTCCACCACATCCATCAAGGCCTTTTCAGTCACCACCACCGGATGAACGGTGCTGTTGAGCGCACGCGAGACTTCGTCTTGCGCAAAGGTGTCCATCGGATCCGAGAAAGCGACCAGCAAACCATCGTCTTGCTGGCCGATCACCAAGGCACGATGGCGGCGCGCCAGCGACTCTGGCAAGCGCAGCACCAAATCGGCATTCAACTCCCGACGAGCCAGGTCCAGGAAAGGCAGCTTCATTTGCTCGGCAATGGTCAGGCCAATGGCCTGGTCCGTCACCAGGTTCATGTCTGACAGCACTCGGCCAAGCTTGCGGCCCGTGCGCTTTTGTTCAGCCAACGCTTGCTCCAGCTGATGCAGGCTGAGCAAACCTTGTTGAACCAGAACCTCACCGAGGCGGAATTTACGTACTTGACTCACGATCGGCTCCCGTCGATCAAATTTGTTGGTCCAGCCACGCTTGGACGTCGGGGCTCAACTGCCCCAAACGGCGTGCGCGGACAAATGCTTGTTTGGCCATGTCTGCCTGGCCTTGCGCTTGGCAAGCCACGCCCAAACCCAGCCACCATGTGGCGTTGTCCGGACGTGTTTTGAGGGCTTGCTCGTATGCGGCTACGGCAGGCGCGTAACGCCCGGTTTTCGCCAGCAAGCCGGCTTTCAACCCCAGGGCCTCCCCGGTTGGCCGATCAATTTGCTGCAAGGCGGTCAAAGCCTGGTCATCTGCACCAGCGACGGCCAAATGGCGTGCATGCAGGTACAACAACTCGCTGTCACGCGGCTCCATCTTCAAACCTTCATCCAGCAAGGCAGCAGCCAGATCCATCTGCTTTTGCTCCAATGCCAAAGCGATGGCCACCCGGCGCGCCGGCAGGTGCTGTGCATCCCATTTCAAGGCTTGAACCAGGGTATCCAGGGCCACCGCATCACGGCCCTGCTCCATCTGGTCCAAAGCACGGCGATAGGCCTCCACCGCCTGGTGGCCTGTGCTTTGAACACGCCCCGCCGCCGGTGGATCAATGATCAGCGGCCCGGTCGCATGGGCATCCACCAAAGGAGGCTCGCCCTCTGGTCGAACGGGTGTTTGTTCTGGTGATTCAGCCAGATCATGGTTGGGTGAAAGGCTGAGTTGGACCGGCTCATCGACCAGGATCGGATCCTTCGCCTTGATCAACCCCAGCGACAAAGCCCAATCCAACTTCCAGTTGGGTTCAACCGATACCAGCTTGGCTTGTCTGGGTTGCCTGGATTGTCTGATGGCGCCCTCTTGTGACCAGCACCCTTTGCCCCCGACACCGTTGCGGCATCTGGCCCCAACACCCATGCTGGCATCTTGACGGAATACATGGCGACCACCGCCGCCATCAACCCACCCGACAAGATGACGGTACGCAGCCAGGACAAATCCGTGCGCGCAACCTGTGGTGCGGGCGCTTGTTTGGCAATGGGCAAGGCTGCGCCGCGAGACTCCAGATCTTGCAGCAT
>JBDKHX010000221.1:0-3887 GCA_039797415.1 Pseudomonadota bacterium
GAATATTGTTTTTTCGCGCGCCGCCTCGGCCTTGGCTTTGGTCGTGATCTCCGCGTTCGTAACCGGCTGCGAAACCACGCCACAAGATGAATTTGCTGGCATCGGCGCAGACAAATTGTATGCAGATGCCAAAGAAGACCAGGCTGACGGCAATTACGAAACGGCGATCAAGAAGCTGGAAAAGGTAGAAGCACGCGCTTCTGGCACCTTGCTGGCTCAACAAGCGCAGCTGGATCTGGCCTACGCCTATTACAAAACCGACGAAAAGCCTCAGGCCTTGGCCAAGCTGGACCGTTTTGTTCGGCTGCACCCAACCAGCCCGGCACTGGACTATGCGTTTTACCTGCAAGGCCTGATCAACTTCAATGATGACCTGGGCTTTTTTGGCCGCTTGGCTCGTCAGGATCTGGCTGAACGTGACCAGCAAGCCTCACGCGATGCGTACGATGCCTTCAAGCAACTGATTGATCGGTTCCCGAACTCGAAGTACACCCCGGATGCACGCCTGCGGATGAACTATGTCGTGAACTCGCTGGCCAATGGCGAGGTGCATGTGGCTCGGTATTACTACCGCCGAGGTGCCTATCTGGCTGCAGCCAACCGCGCCCAGCAAGCCATTAAGGATTACCGTCAATCACCAGCGATTGAAGAAGCCCTGTCGATTCTGACCAAGAGCTACGCACAGCTGGGCATGACGGACATGAGCCAGGATGCCCAGCGGGTACTGAAGCAAAGCTTCCCCAACAGCCAGTACCTGACTCAATGAGCCATCCACTGGCAAAGCACTAAAAACAAAGGCCCCAACATCTGGGGCCTTTTTTCATGGTCAATCGGAAGTGGTTCCGCCAGTCGTGAACCCGGTCAGCATGCCCTGATCATGGATCTGAGGCCCGACAGGTCGCACGTCCACCGCCTCTTCAACAGGGGCGACTTCGGCACTGGCCTCCACCAAGGCTTCAGCCTTTTGGATTTGATGCACAAAGCGACGCGAGCGGTCGTACGGGAACACGTCGTGAACGTATCCGGCCTTGATGCGTTCTTTATGCTGCTGCCAGAAGTCTGCCTCTAACAAATCGGCATGGTGTTCCATGAAGATCTTGCGAACCCGTGGATCGCCCAACAGGAAGGGGCCAAAGGTTTCAGGGAACACGTCATGCGGCCCCACTGAGTACCAGATCTCACCCGACATTTCGTCCTCTTCATTGCGGGGCGTGGGCACTTTGCGGAAGACGCAGTCGGTGATGTATTCGATTTCGTCGTAGTCGTAGAAAACGACCTTGCCGTTACGGGTTACACCAAAGTTCTTCCAAAGCATGTCGCCAGGGAAGATGTTGGCGGCCACCAGGTCCTTGAGGGCATTGCCGTATTCAATGACGGCGTGCTCGAGGGCTTCACCCTCTGCCTCTTGAATATAGATATTGAGCGGCACCATGCGACGCTCGATGTACAAGTGCTTGAGCACCAGCGCATTGCCATCTTCTTCCATCACGCTAGGCGAGAACTTGCGCAACTCCTCGATCAGCTCGTCGTCAAAACGATTGCGAGGGAAAGCCACGTTGGTGAACTCCAGCGAGTCAGCCATGCGCCCAACCCGGTCGTGCTGTTTGACCAACTGGTACTTGCTCATGATCATTGCCCGCGTGGTTTCTTTTTGCGGCGGGAAATAGTCCTTGATGACCTTGAACACGAACGGGTACGAAGGCAGGTCAAACACCAGCATCACCATGCCCTTGATACCTGGGGCGATGCGGAACTTGTCGCTGGAATGACTGAGGTGGAACAGAAAGTCTCGGTAGAACAGGTTCTTGCCGTGTTTTTGCAAACCCAGGGCGCTGTAGAGCTCCGCACGAGGCTTACGTGGCATCAAGGTACGCAAGAACTGAACGTAGGCCGATGGCACCTTCATGTCGACCATGAAATAGGCGCGAGCAAAGCTGAACAAGGCCAACAGATCGTCTTCACCAAACAATGCCGCGTCGATGTAGAGGCAGTTTTTGGAGTTATGCAAGATCGGAATCGCAAACGGCAGGCTGCGAAACCCGTTGATGACCTTGCCGACGATGTAAGCCCCCTTGTTTCGGAAGAACAAGGACGACAGAACCTGAATCTGGAAGTTGGTGCGCAAGCGCACGCCACCTACCTGCTCTTTCAAGGCTTCGTAGACAAAATCGATGTCGCGATCCAGATCATCAAATGCCAGCCTCAAACCAAAGTTCTGCACCATGGTTTTGAGGACATCGCGCAGGTTTTCCTTCGTCGGATAGTAAGCAATGAAGGTGGCCTTGCCGTCCGCTTCGTCTTCGATGTATTCGGTTGAAACGGCTGGCCGAACGAAGATGAAGTCGTTCTGGTAGTACTTGCGATGCAGGATTTTGATGGTGACCGAGTTGAAAAAGGTCTCCGCCAACTCAGGCTGATGGTGCCCCGTCAACAAGCCGATGTAAAACAGCTTGATCTGGTGCCAGACCTCCATGGGCAAGCCACTGGCCTGGTAGTCGCTTTCCAGGCGTTCAACGGTTTCGTCCACGCGCAGGTCATAAAACTCGATACGAGCGCGCTGCGCCGTTTGCTGACCATGCCAATCAGCAGCCTCAAAGCGTCGCTGAGCTTGTGCGCTGGTTTCTCTAAAGATCTTGTAGTGCTTGTCAAAGCCGTCTTGCAAAGCGCGGGCAATTTCAAAAACACGAGGATCCGTCAGCTGTTGTGGAAACATGGTTCTACCTGATAGAAAAAATGGTCAGACCGCCTGGCTGCGGTCGGCATACCGTCGATGCAACTCGTCCAGCGCCTGGTCATACACCGTCGCCAACGCTTCCGCCGAGGCGACAGACATGCGCATGTCATTGATCAAACCGTTATGCAAGCCGTATACCCACCCGTGAACAACGACCTCCTGGCCTCGGGCCCAGGCATCTTGCACAACCGTGGTCTGGCACACGTTCAAGCATTGCTCCAACACATTGAGCTCGCACAAGGCGTCCACCCGAATGGCGCCTTCTGGCAGTGAATACAACCATTGCCGATGTTGATTGCGCACATCTTGAACGTGGCGCAGCCAGTTGTCGGCAATGCCAATTCGCAGGTTTTGCATCGCAGCGTTGACGCCACTGCAACCATAGTGCCCCACCACCATGATGTGTTTGACCTGAAGCGAATCAATCGCGAACTCCATCACCGACAGGCAGTTCAGATCGGAGTGGACGACCAAATTGGCCACATTACGGTGCACAAACAACTCGCCTGGCAGCAAGCCAACGATTTCATTGGCAGGGACACGGCTGTCACTGCATCCGATCCAAAGGTATTGAGGTGATTGCTGTTGCTGCAAACGGGTAAAGAAACCAGGGGACTGGGATTCAATGTCCCTGGCCCATTCCCGGTTCTTTTCAAACAAACTGTCCAATTTCATGGGATCACAGTGTACAGAGCCCCACGGACGCGGCACAGGCACAATGTCAAAGCATCTACTGTCTTTGTCCTATGAGCTTGCCTGCCCTGCATTACCCCTGGAACCAGGACCGCCCCGCCACCGGCGACCGCATGACTTTGCGCGAGGGCATCCACTGGGTGCGCATGCCCTTACCTTTCGCGCTGAACCACATCAACCTGTGGATGCTCAATGACCGCTTTGAGGGGCAAGATGGCTGGACGCTGGTGGACTCGGGTGTCTCGACTGAGGACATCAAGGCCGCGTGGCGCACAGTTTGGGCGCAACACAGCGACGGTCTACCTCTACATCGGATGCTGGTCACCCACATGCATCCTGACCATGTAGGCAATGCGCAATGGTTGATTGACACCTTCAGCGAAGCAGACAAACCAGCCCGCCTGTGGATGAGCGCGACAGACCATCTGGCCGCCCTGCTGTCGTCCAAGGAAACGACAGG
>JBDKHX010000222.1:0-4302 GCA_039797415.1 Pseudomonadota bacterium
ATGTCTTTGCGCCAACGCTTGTTGAGCGCCGCCAGCCGATCGGTGTTGTTGGCGGCATTGCGAATGTCGTCAAAAAACGAGGTGTAGGAGAAGGCTGAAAAAATCGTGTCCTCCTGGAACATGGCATAACCAATGCGGTCGTTGGGGAAGATTTTGCTGAGACCGGCTGTGATGGAGCCCAGATTGTTGGCATCCCCTGCCTCGGGATACTGGGTTGCCAGTTCAGTTGCCATGCCATCAGGGCCGTCTAAGCCCCAGACGCTTCGGATTTTGGTGTGAAGGGGGGCCGATGGGAACTGTTCGGGGTCACCATCACGAGGCGTCCAGAACAAGGGGCCAGAGTCCGCCAACAAAGCGCCTTTACCCGCCTTGAGCTTGGTGCGCATGTATGGGTAGTGCACGGTTGAACCCACCCCGCCCGCAGAAAATCCCGTGAGCAAGAGCACGGACGGCTTGCGCATGTTGGCGGCCATCCAGTTGGTGATCGCTTTGGCATTGACCGCACCCCGGTGATACCAGGCCGTAGAGCCCGCCTCATCAGAGTAGGTGGTGACTTTGTTGCCCGCATGGACGTCGCCGGTGCAATACGTTGCGTAGACGATGTTCCATGATTGCGTCTGCACCGATGTCAAGGGATGGATGCGAGCGGTGAAGGGGGTGACCAAGCCCAAATGGGCCTGCCGATTGAAGTCACTCATGTAGTTGCTGGGGATGCCGTCCGGGTTCACGGCGTTGAGCAGCGTGCCAGCCTTGTTCTCGCAGGTTCCCTTTTCCCAGCAAGCGCCGCCACCTTCGAACATCACCACGGTCTTGGTGCTGAACGGTGTGCGATTGACAAAGAATCGGTATGGAGAGCCATTGCCGCATGAGGCGCCGCTGGAGGCGGGCAACTGGATCGTCTCCCACTTGAAATAAGCAGCCTGAGCTGCGAGGCTACAAAGCAGGCTCAGGCCCATTGCCCGAGCGGCTGACGTCAGCAAGTTGGTCAGTGTCATGGTCAAACCTATTGGATGGTGAAGGGGGGACTACCAAATCAGTTTTGAATAACACTGTTTTTCTTTTGAGTAGGGGAAGTCTCTAAGCTGGAATTGAATCCGGTCGTTAAGGGGGGATTGCAAGACACCCGATAGAGGCAAGCGATGCGGCCGAATCGGGAAATCCCGCCTTTGTCAGGTGGCCGACGATTGCGTGTGGGTTTGTATTGGGACGAAAAAAAGCCCGGTCACAAGGACCGGGCTCAAAAGAGAGACAAAGCAATCAACGGAGCAAACAACAATCAAACAGGGTTCAACAAAACATCAGTGCATGTGAATGGCACCAGAGGCCTTGCCTTTGCCAGCACGTGCGGGTGGGTTGCACAGGCCGCAGACGTAGTGGCGAGAAATTTCGTGGGGGTGACTGACGAAGTGGCCGCCGCACTTGGAGCACTTGGTCATGGTCAGCATGCCGTTGTCGATGAACTTGACCAGGCGCCAGGCGCGGGTTACAGACAACAGGGCTTCCAGGCCTTGGTTCTGGGTTTGTTCCAGATACAACTGGTAGGCCTTGATGACGGTCTGGATCTCGTCCATCTCGGCAGCCTTGTTCAGGTACTCATGGATGTTGAGGAACAGCGAGGCGTGGATGTTGGGCTGCCAGGTCATGAACCAGTCGGTCGAGAAGGGCAGTTGACCCTTGGATGGCGACTTGCCGGACACTTCCTTGTACAGACGCAGCAGACGTTCATACGACAGATCGGTTTCCGATTCCAGCACTTGCAGGCGGGCACCCAGGTTGATCAGGGTGACAGCGGTTTCGATTTGCTTGGCTTCGGTCAACAGGCTCTTGGCTCGCATGGTGGTCTCCTCGTTTCAGATCGGTTTGTGTTGTCGATGGATTCATTGTGCAAAAACATGCCAATTTCCTTGATAGGACGTCGTCTGTAAGAGAGGTCGGCCCTTTGCTACACGCCGTGTAGGAATTTGTCTGACAGAACGCTCAAAAAAGGGCGAAAACCCGAGGCAATCAATTGCCGGGTAAACCGGGGTCAAGTTGTCCGCCCTATCGCCGAAAATCCGAGACCACTACAAGTCAAGCGGAGAAGTCATGCTGATCGCCATCGTGGACGACAACCCGGTCAACGTCACCTTGCTCAAGGTGCTGGCCCGGCAGTTGCCCGATACGGAAACCGTCGAGTTTCTGGATTCACGCCAGGGGCTGGCATGGTGCTTGGCCAATGATCCGGACTTGTTATTGGTCGATTACATGATGCCGGAGCTCGACGGCATGGCCTTCATCGAAGCCTTTCGGGCGGCGCCGGGCAAGGCCCTGACTCCGATCTTGATGATCACGGCCAGCAATGACACCGAAGTCAAATTCATGGCCCTGGAAAAAGGCGCCAATGACTTGTTGACCAAACCGGTTGACCGGGCGGAGTTCCTGGCTCGTACGCGCAACATGCTGGTGCTGCGCCGTAACCAGAAAGATCTGGCTGACCGGGCCAGTTGGCTGGCCGATGAAGTGGCCAAAGCCACGGCGGCGATCGTGGCGCGTGAGCGCGAAACGGTGTTGCGACTGGCCCGTGCGGCAGAGTATCGCGACCCAGAAACCGGCGCGCACCTGCTGCGCATGGCGCATTACTCCAAGTTGATCGCCCGTGAGCTGGGCTGGTCGCAAGCCGATCAGGATTTGATCCTGGACGCGGCACCCATGCACGACATTGGCAAGGTGGGCACACCTGACCAGATCTTGCTCAAACCCGGCCGGCTGGATGACGCTGAAATGGCCATCATGCGAGAGCATGCAGCCATTGGTTTTGAAATCCTCAACGGCAGCCAGTCACCCTTTTTGCAATTAGCGGCGGTGATTGCTTTGAGCCACCACGAAAAATTTGATGGCACGGGCTATCCACGGCAACTCAAGGGTGAAGACATCCCTTTGGTTGGCCGCATCGTGGCGGTGGCCGATGTGTTTGATGCACTCACATCCGAGCGGCCCTACAAAAAGGCCTGGGAAGTGGATCGGGCGCTGGACTTCCTCAAAGAAAACAGCGGCAGCCACTTTGACCCTGCCTGCGTGCGCGTGTTTTTGGCCAATCTGGATGAGGCCTTGCAGATCAAAGCGCGTTTCCAAGATGACGCAGCGAGCCACGCAGGAGCCGAAGCATGAAGGTCGCCCAAATCACTTTGTCAGCCTTGCCAAGTTTGCAAGACACTGCTCCGTTGATGGCGGTGTCGCCTCAAATGGCTTTGGTTTTTGGCGATGTTGCCTTGTTGTCAGACCCGACTTGTTTGCCAAGCTTGCAAGCCGCTTTACCGGGTGTGACCTTGGTGGGATGCAGCACGGCGGGTGAGATTGCGCAGGACGGTGTTTACAACGGTGCTCTGGTCATCACCGCCCTGCACTTTGATCAGCCCACATTCAAGCTGGCCACCACGGACCTGGTCGACATGGCCGATTCATTCGCCGCTGGCGAGCGCCTGGCCAAGGGCTTGATGCAAGACGGTTTGCGCAACGTACTGGTCTTGGGGCAAGGTGTGGCCATCAATGGCAGCGCGCTCATTGAGGGGATGCGCAACATCTTGCCGGCGGATGTGTCCTTGTCGGGTGGCTTGGCCGGCGATGGGGGTGCCTTCCAGCAAACCTGGACTTTGTCAGATCAAGGCGTGTCACCCAAGCAATTGGTGGCTATGGGTTTTGTGGGGGACCACATCCAGATGCGCCACGGCAGCTTTCATGGCTGGCAGCCTTTCGGGGTCATCCGCCGCGTCACGCGCTGCGACCACAACGTGCTGTACGAACTCGATGGCGAGCCGGCCTTGGATATCTACAAACGCTACTTGGGCGACTATGCCAAAGACCTGCCTGGCTCGGGTTTGTTGTTCCCGTTTGAAATGCTGGGGGGCTTGATTCGAACCATCCTGAGCATCGATGAAGCCAATGGCAGCCTGATCCTGGCTGGTGACATTGAGCCCAATGGCTATTTGCGGCTGATGCACGCCACGACCGATTCTTTGATCAATGGCGCCCAGGCCGCCGCTGAAAAAGTGCGTGACGCCGGCTTGCCGGAGGGGGCCTGCCTGGCCCTGTTGGTCAGCTGTGTGGGGCGCAAGCTGGTCATGGGTGCTCATGTGGACGAAGAGATCGAAGCCGTGGCGGACGTGTTTGGCAAAGACGCTGCGATTGCGGGCTTTTATTCCTACGGTGAGATCAGCCCCGTGATCGAGGGGATGGATTGCAAGTTGCATAACCAGACCATGACCATCACCTACATCAGCGAAGCCGCGTGATTCATGTCGGCAACGTTTGACAGCAAATCATTGG
>JBDKHX010000223.1:0-3867 GCA_039797415.1 Pseudomonadota bacterium
AGCGACAACGCCACCATCACGGGCAACTGCCCGATCACGGTGTAGCTCAGGATCAGGCCCACGTCAGCAGGCGCAAAAGCGCCAACCGTAGCCTGGCTCAAGACGCGGATGAGCACCATGGTCAAAACCACAGTCAAAAGCACGACAAGCGTGCCCATAAAACTGCGCCAGAGCTCTTTGCGAACGGAGGAATCGAATAACATTGGCTGGATCAAATCTAACCGTCCATTATGGACGTGCATGACATGGACTTCCGCTCGATCGTGGCACAAGGTTCCGCCCTGGCCAGCGCAACTACCGATTCTTTGTTGTTGGTTTTGTCTGCCGAGCAGGCTCAGACGCAGGATCCCGCCCTGGACAGCCTGATCAAGGATGCCCAGTTAGGTCAGGATTTTGAACTCAAGGCAGGCCGTACCCTCTACGTTCACCGCCCTCAAGGCGTCAAGGCTGCGCGTGTGGCGCTGGCGGTGGCGGCTGATGGCTCACCGAAGGCCTTCAAGGCGGCTGTGACCAAGGGCTTGGGGGTGCTCAAAGAGTTGGGCACGGCGCAAGTCGTGATTGCGGCCGGTACGGGCTATCAGCTTGGCGCTGACCATGCTCAATCTCTGGTGTTGGCCGTCAACGAGCTGACCTATGTTTACCGTCAGACCAAGCCCAGCGCTGCCAAGCCCGGTAAATTGGCCAAAATCACCTTGGCAACCACGGCTGACGATGCGGCTGACGTCAAAGCGGGCCTGACACAAGGACAGGGCCTGGCTGCTGGTGTGGCCTTGGCTCGCGAATGCGCCAACCTGCCTGGCAACATCTGTACGCCCACCTTCCTGGGCCAAGAAGCCAAACGTCTGGCCAAAGAATTCAAGAACATCGGTGCGGAAGTGCTGGAGCGTGCCGCCATTGCCAAACTCGGCATGGGCTCATTCCTGTCTGTGTCTGCCGGCACCGATCAGCCGCCCAAGTTCATCATCCTGCGCTACAACGGCGCGGCTAAAACGCAAGCGCCCATCGTGTTGGTGGGCAAAGGCATCACCTTTGACTCGGGCGGTATCTCGCTCAAGCCCGGTGCGGGCATGGACGAGATGAAGTACGACATGGGCGGTGCGGCCAGTGTGCTTGGCACCTTCCGCGCTGTGGCTGAACTCAAGCCCAAGGTCAACCTGATCGGTTTGATCCCCACCTGCGAGAACATGCCCAACGGCTCAGCCGTCAAGCCCGGTGATGTGGTCACCAGCATGTCGGGTCAAACCATCGAGATCCTCAATACGGATGCCGAAGGCCGCCTGATTCTGTGCGACGCTTTGACCTATGCAGAACGCTTCAAGCCTGCGGTGGTGGTTGACATTGCCACGCTGACAGGTGCGTGTGTCGTGGCCTTGGGGGCGCAACACAGCGGGCTGTTCGCCAAGGACGATGCTTTGGCCGATGCCTTGCTGGACGCTGGCAAAAAGTCCGGCGACACGGCTTGGCGCATGCCCATTGACGACGAGTATGGTGAGTCACTCAAGAGCAACTTTGCTGACCTGGCCAACGTGGGTGGGCGCGAAGGTGGCGCCATCACCGCTGCCGTGTTCTTGAGCAAGTTCACCAAAGCCTATCGCTGGGCTCACCTGGACATCGCCGGCACCGCCTGGAAGTCCGGTGGCGCTAAAAACGGTACTGGCCGCCCTGTTTCGTTGTTGACGCAGTTCGTGTTGAACCAGGCTGCGGCAGGCAAGGATGCTTTGGCGCCTTTGCCTGTGGCTGAATCCAAGGTAGCAGCCAAAGCTCCGGCCAAGAAAGCTGCTGCTCGTAAGGTTGCAGCCAAAAAGGCGGCGGCCTGATTCCATGGGCAAGGTTGAGTTTCACCACGGGGTGCCCGACAAGATTGGCTACGCGTGCCGATTGTTGCGTAAAGCCTATCGAAGTGGTGCCAGCGTGGTGGTAACTGCTGATGACGCCACGCTGAAAACCCTGGATAAACAGCTTTGGGTGTTTGAAGACTTGGAGTTTGTGCCGCACGTGTTGGCCCTGGCGGATAAAGCCGTGCCCGAGAGGCAATGGCCTACGCCAATCTGGTTGACGCCAGACCCTGCTTCAGCCCCAGGTGAGCGCCAGATCTTGGTCAATCTGGGTTGGGACATCCCCCAGCCACTGGATCGGTATGCGCGCTTGTTTGAAGTTGTCTCCACTCAAGCAGATGACCGCCAACAAGGCCGTCGTCGATGGAAGCAGTATGAATCGATGGGTTGGCAGATCCAGCCGCACGAGGTGAAGGAATGAGCACATCTCGTCCATTCCCGGCGCATGTTCCGACCCTCACTGAGGTGGTCGAAGAAACGCCTATTCCTGAATCCAGCGTCAGTGATGCTGGTGCCGTGGTGACGGACTTTGTGGCCGCCGATGTGCCAGCTGTCCTGTCCGAGTCGCCTTTGGCTCATGACATCGCTGTTCTGACAGAGGTGGTGGCAGAAGGAGAGGTGCTGCCCTCTGTCGACGCCTTGCTGGATGCGCCAGACCTGTCTGACGCGGGCATGGTGGTGGCTGCAGCAGAGTCGCATGACCTGGTGTCCGATCTGGGTGAGAACCTCACGGATCAGATCACCGAGAACCTGTCGGCCAGCTTGGCGCCGATGTTGGAGTCTTTGGCTGACCAGTTCTTGCGGGACATGCAGCAAGAGTTGAATCAGCGTTTGCGTCAGATGGTGGCGCAAGCTGTTGCACAAGAGTTGACCAAACGGCGTTCGTCCTGACGCCCATCATTCACTTCAGTTGGATCGTATACACATGAACAATCAATTGACTCGTCAGTCTTGGATGGTTGCGGCAGCGGCTGCTGTGATGACCCTCCCTGTCTTGGCGCAGGCTCAAGCCGTCGTCCGCATTGGTCACGTTGCGCCGGTCTCTGGCGCGCAAGCTCACTTTGGTCGCGACAATGAAAACGGTGCCCGTCTGGCGATTGAAGAGCTGAACGCCCAGGGCGTGGTGATTGGCGGCAAAAAGGTCAAGTTTGAACTGGTTGCCGAGGATGATGCGGCCGACCCCAAGCAGGGCACCGCTGCCGCGCAGAAGTTGTGCGATGCCAAAGTCAACGGCGTCATTGGTCATTTGAACTCTGGCACGACCATTCCTGCGGCCAAGATCTACAACAGCTGCGGCCTGCCGATGATCACGCCGTCTGCAACCAACCCTGAGCTGACCACGCTGGGCTACAAGAGCGTGTACCGCATGCTGGCCAATGACAATGCATTGGGCGCTGGGTTGGCCAAGTACGCCAAGGACACGCTCAAGCTGACCAAGGTGGCCATCATTGACGACCGCACCGCCTACGGGAAGGGTGTGGCAGAGGTGTTTGCACGGACGGCCAAACAGCTCGGTATGGAAGTGGTCAGTCAGCAATACACCAATGACAAGGCAGTGGATTTCATGTCCATCCTGACGTCGATCAAGAGCAAGAAACCCGAAGGTATCTTCTTTGGTGGCATGGATCCCCAGGCTGGCCCGATGTTGCGCCAGATGCAGCAATTGGGGATGACCAAGGTCTACATGTTCGGGGGCGACGGCATCTGCACAGACAAGCTGGTGAGCCTGTCTAGCGGCGCCAGGACTTTGGCCAATGTGGTCTGCGCCGTAGGCGGGGCGTCTTTGGACAAGCTGCCCAGTGGCAAGACCTGGCGTGCACGCTATGACGCCAAGTTCCCGGGGCAGTTCCAGGTTTACGCGCCTTACACCTACGATGCCACGATGGTGCTGGTGGACGCCATGAAGCGCGCGAACTCGGCTGACCCGAAGGTGTACGGCCCCAAATTGGCGCAGTCCGACTACCAGGGCGTGACGGCGAAGGTGGTGTTTGAACCCAATGGCGAGTTGAAAAACCCGGCTATGACGCTTTAT
>JBDKHX010000224.1:0-3859 GCA_039797415.1 Pseudomonadota bacterium
CCTGGCTCGCTCATCACGGTCTTGACGTCTTCAAAGTCGACGTTCACCAGACCTGGGATGTGGATGATGTCGGAGATGCCGCCCACGGCGTTCTTCAACACATCGTTGGCTTGGCCGAAGGCTTCTTCTTGGGTGATGTCATCGCCCAAGACTTCCAACAGCTTTTCGTTCAACACGACAATCAGAGAGTCGACATTGGCTTCCAACTCAGCCAAGCCAGCGTCCGCTTGCTTCAGGCGACGGTTGCCTTCGAAGTCGAAAGGCTTGGTCACCACGCCGACGGTCAGGATGCCCATCTCTTTGGCCACACGTGCGATCACAGGAGCAGCACCGGTGCCGGTACCGCCGCCCATGCCGGCAGTGATGAACACCATGTTCGCGCCTTCCAAGGTTTCGCGGATTTGGTCCACGGCCTCTTCAGCGGCAGAACGGCCCGCTTCAGGCTTGGATCCAGCGCCCAACCCGCTGGTACCCAATTGCAGTTGGACTTCGGCCGACGAACGGTTCAGGGCTTGCGCATCGGTGTTGGCGCAGATGAACTGCACGCCTTGCACACCTTCCGCAATCATGTGGTCCACAGCGTTACCGCCGCCACCACCGACCCCGATCACCTTGATCTGGGTTCCCATGTCGAAGCTTTCAATCATCTCGATTGCCATGTCGTACCTCTTTTATATGTAAGCAGTTGCCAGTTAAAAACGTGCCAGTAGTTTTTTTAAAAATTACCTACGAACCAATCGCGTACGCGCCCAAACAGGGTCTGGACGGACCCGGCTTGTTGCGCCGCTTTCATCCCGCGTGTTCGCGCGAGTCTTGCTTCTTCGAGCAATCCCATGACAGTGGCCGAGCGAGGGCTGGCCACCATGTCGTGTAAGGCGCCCGAATACAAGGGCGTCCCCTTGCGAACGGGCTTTAAAAAGATGTCTTCGGCCAACTCGACCATGCCTGGCATGACCGCGGAGCCACCGGTCAGGACGATGCCCGAAGACAACAATTCTTCGTATCCAGACTCGCGGATGACTTGGTGCACCAGCGAGAAAATTTCTTCGACGCGCGGCTCGATCACGCCTGCCAGGGCTTGGCGGCTGAGCATGCGCGGTGCGCGGTCACCCAGACCGGGCACTTCCACTTGTTCGTTTGGATCGGCCAGCAGTTGCTTGGCGACCCCCCAGTCCACCTTGATGTCTTCGGCATCCTTGGTGGGTGTGCGCAAAGCCATGGCGATGTCGCTGGTGATCAGGTCACCGGCAATCGGGATCACGGCGGTGTGACGCACAGCGCCGTCGGTGAAGATGGACACGTCTGTGGTGCCAGCACCGATGTCGACCATGGCCACGCCCAAAGACTTTTCGTCCTCGGTCAACACGGCCATGCTCGATGCGCTGGGGTTCAACACCAGCTGCTCGGCTTCCAGGCCGCAACGGCGCACGCACTTGACGATGTTCTCGGCAGCGCTTTGAGCACCGGTCACGATGTGGACCTTGACCTCCAGGCGGCCACCGCTCATGCCGATGGGCTCTTTGACCTCGTGGCCATCGATGATGAACTCTTGAGGCTCAACCAGCAGCAGACGTTGATCGTTGGGAATGTTGATCGCCTTGGCCGTTTCGACCACGCGTTGCACATCGATGGGCGCGACTTCCTTGTCACGCACGATGACCATGCCGGTGCTGTTCTGACCACGGATGTGGCTGCCAGTGATGCCAGTCCAGACGCGGCTGATCTTGCAATCGGCCATCAGCTCGGCCTCTTTGAGCGCCTGCTGAATGGACTGCACGGTGGCGTCGATGTTGACCACGACGCCGCGCTTGAGGCCATGACTGGGCGCCACGCCGAGGCCAGCCAGACGCAGGTCGCCACCAGGCATGACCTCGGCCACGACTGCCATCACTTTGGCAGTGCCGATGTCCAGCCCGACGACCAGATCCTTGTATTCCTTAGCCATGGTTTGTGTGGGTGAGAGTCAGGTTAATTCAATGCGAAGGCGATGCCGCTGGTTTGACCGGTTTGCGAATGGCGGGCGGCTTGCTGCCGTCTTGCCACGTTGTCAAACCTTTCAACCGAACGGCATAACCTTCGGGGTAACGTAAATCCGCGTATTGCAGTGGCGCCGAATACTGGCGCTTGAATTCGGGCAGCGTGCGCACAAAGCGCTCGGTGCGTGCAAGGACCTCGTCTGCGGTGCCACGGCCCAGCTCAAGGCGAGCGTCATCGTCCAGCACCACACTCCATGAACCACGATCTGTGAGACGCAAGGTCTCGATCTCAGCACCCAATGGGGACAACACGGGCTGCAACTTTTGCAGCATGTCCAACATGGTTTTGGCATCAGACGCCGTCGCTTTGGCCGGTGCTTGTAGAGTGGGCAATCGCTCGTCCTCTACATCACCAATATTCGCGTCAAACACTTCGCCAAATGTGTTCACGAGTTGGTCTTCACGGTCGTCGTGTTCCCAGTATGCCGCAGGCTTGTGCTCTTCCAAAGTGATGCGTAGTTCATTTGGCCACACTCTGCGAGCAATCGCTTTGCGAACCCATGGAACCGACTCAAAAACCTCTCGGGTTTCCATCAAGTTCACGCTGAAAAAGCCACCTGCCAAACGTGACACCACATTGGCTCGAACCGTTGCCACGTTGTTGCGTTGAAGGTCTCCCGCCAACTCGACTCGCTTGAGGTTGAAGAAGGGTTGACGCGAGATCAACAACAGCACCGACGCCAACACCATGGCCAACACCACCCACACCATGATGGCGGAGGCAGCGTTCATCCACCGGACGTCTTCAGGCGTCTCGGGGGCAGCGCGATAGGTGTTGAGGGCGGCAGCGGCAAGCATGTTTTTTGTCGATCAACGACCTGCTGAATCCAGGCTGGCAGAGGCCAGCAAATGAACACACAACTGCTCGTAGGTCAGACCGGCCACACGCGCAGACATTGGCACCAAAGAGTGACTGGTCATGCCCGGCGCGGTGTTGATTTCCAGCAAGAAAGGCTGACGATCAGAGCGACGAATCATCACGTCGGCGCGTGCCCAACCACGGCAGCCCAAGGTCTTGAATGCGCGCACCACTTCGCGAGCGATTTCAGCCTCTTCGGCAGCATCCAACTGGCTGGGGCACAGGTACTTCACGTCATCGGTGAAGTACTTGTTTTGATAGTCGTAGTTGCCATCGGGCGCGACGATGCGGATCAAGGGCAAAGCCTGGGCTTGGCCGTCCACGATCAAGACCGGGCACGTGGTTTCGTCACCCTCGATGAACTGCTCGCACAGCACTTCAGGATCATGCTGAGCGGCGGCCGCGTAAGCAGCGGCGCACTGGGCTGCGTCGGTCACCTTGGTCAAACCAATGGACGAGCCTTCACGGGCAGGCTTGACGATCATGGGTGCACCCAAAGCAGCCAGCGCATGCACGCAGTCTTCTGCGCTGGCCACCAAACGCCAGTCTGGTGTGGGCAAGCCTTCAAAGCGCCAGATGCGCTTGGTCATGATCTTGTCCATGGCAATGCTGGAGGCCATGACACCCGAGCCGGTGTAGGGAATGCCCATCAATTCCAAAGCGCCTTGAACGGTGCCGTCTTCACCACCGCGGCCATGCAGCGCGATGAAGCAGCGGTCAAAGCCTTGCGACTTCAGCTCTTGCAAGGGGCGCTCAGCCGGGTCAAACGCGTGCGCATCGACGCCTTGCGATTGCAAGGCCTTGAGCACGCCAGCGCCCGACATCAAGGAGACATCGCGCTCAGCCGATGTGCCGCCAAACAGCACCGCCACCTTGCCCAGAGAGCGAGGGTCGATGGTGGGAGCAGACAATTGAACGAGGCTCATGGTTTGACTCAATCCTTCAACAACTCGACGACCTTGGC
>JBDKHX010000225.1:0-3851 GCA_039797415.1 Pseudomonadota bacterium
CCCCGATCTGACAGCCTTGATGTCACTGTTCATTGCCAACCGGGATCACATCGAACAGGTGATTTATGGCTCCTGGTGGGGCTCGCTGCTTTACCGGGTCAAGCATTGGCTCAATCGCAACTCACGTAAGGGCAGCGCCAAGAATATCCATGCCCACTACGATTTGGGCAACGACTTCTATCGGATGTGGTTGGACCCTTCGATGAACTACTCCAGCGCCTGGTTTGAAGGCAAAACTGGACAAGCCCTGGCCAGCCAGGACCTGACAGCGGCCCAACAAGCCAAGATGCAACGCGCCTTGGATGAAGCAGGCGTTCAGGCTGGCAGTCGGGTATTGGAAATTGGTTGCGGCTGGGGCGCCATAGCTGAAACCGCAGCCATTGGGCGCCAAGCCCATGTGACCGGGGTGACCTTGTCCAAAGAGCAACTGGCTTGGGCCCACAAGCGGTTGGCTGACGCAGGCGTGGCGCAATCTGCTGACTTGCGCTATCAAGACTACCGAGACTTGGTTGCGCAACACGAACAAGAACCGTTCGACGCCATCGTGTCCATCGAGATGTTTGAAGCAGTCGGGCGCGAATACTGGGAAAGCTACTTCGACACCGTCAAGCGTTGCCTCAAGCCCGGTGGCCGAGCCTGCATCCAGACCATCACCATCCGCGATGATCTGTTTGAGCGCTACGTGAAGTCCACCGACTTCATCCAGCAATACATCTTCCCTGGTGGTTTGCTGCCCAGCCCCTCGATGTTTGAAGCCATGGCCAAACAAGCCGGCCTGGTGGTCGAACGGCGCCTGGCATTTGGCCCCGATTACGCCGAAACCCTGCGGCGCTGGCGTGACGCCTTCCTGCACCGTGAATCAGAAGTCGGCAAGCTGGGTTTCGACACCCGATTTGTCCGAATCTGGACCTTCTACCTGGCCTATTGCGAAGCGGCCTTTGACAACGGCAACACCGATGTCATGCAGTTCACCCTACGCCGTCCAACCTGACCTGAGCACATCGCCATGAACCCGACACGTCACCCACTCAGCCGTCGCCAAGCCATGCTGACTTTGGCTGCGACGTGCGCGGCCGTTACCCACCCCCCTACACACGCCATGAACAGCCCGACAGACACATCCACAGCCGTGCCCGCTGAAATTGCCGCAGGCTTGAGCAAAGCCCAACTGCTGGGCCGCGCCAACCTGAGGTTCTTCGGCCTGCTGGTGTACGAAGCCCGGCTGTGGACAGCCGCTGCTTTCAACGCAGACCGGTATGAATCTCAACCCTTTGCGCTGGAGTTGGAATACGCCCGCAAGCTGGAAGGCCCAGCCATTGCCGAGCGATCCATTGCCGAGATGAAGCGTGTGGGCGATTTTGGCGATGCGCAAGGCAAGGCCTGGTTGGCTTTCATGATGCAAGCGTTTCCCAACGTGGGCGCTCAAGACCGCTTGACCGGTGTCCATGATGGCAAAGGCAACGTGCGGTTTTACTTCAACGGTAAACAAACAGCCGCCACCACAGACAAGGACTTCGCTCGACTGTTCTTTGGCATCTGGCTGTCGCCCAAGACATCGGCACCTGCGCTGCGAACCTCTTTGATCGGACAAGGCTGAGATCATGGCCAGCTCACAGGCACCGGGCTCAGCATGGCGCACAGGCCGCTACAGCGCTTATGGCCTGTTGGGTCTGCCCCTGGCCTTTGTGTCCTTGCCCTTGTACGTCAACCTGCCCCGCCACTATGCCGAGCAATACGCCATGCCACTGGGCACACTGGGCCTGTTGCTGTTGGCAACACGGCTGCTGGATGCTGTGTTGGACCCTCGCATTGGTCTATGGGTAGACCGATTGTTCGCCCAACACGCTCGGCGCAGTTGGGGTGTGGCAGCTCTGGCTTCGGTGGTCATGGCCATCGGATTTGCGGCCTTGTGGATGCCGCCAAGCGCAGCGATCCAAGCCAGTTCTCTAAGCGCCAATCCGTGGCCTTTGCTGATGTGGTTGGGGGTCTCATTGGTGATCACGTATTTGGCCTACAGCGTGGTGTCGATGGTGCACCAAACCTGGGGGGCGCGATGGGGCGGCTCGGCTGATCAACGTGCCAAGCTGGTGGCCTGGCGCGAAGGCTTTGCTTTGATCGGCGTGTTGTTGGCCAGTGTGTTGCCGGCTTGGCTGGGCCTGGCAACGACCAGTTGGGCCTTGGTCATCAGCTTGTGTGTGGGTCTGTGTGCCTTGTACGCCACCCTGCCTGCCCACCAAGCCAGTTTGGTGAACCTGACCAACTCAAACAACACCACAGGCTCTTGCGCATCTGACGACGGCTCTCCCTGGTCCAACCCAGCATTTGTCGCGTTGATGGTGGTGTTCTTGATCAACGGCACAGCCAGCGCCATGCCCGCCACCTTGCTACCCTTTTTTGTACGCGACACCTTGCAAGCGGCCAGTTGGGAGCCCGTCTTTCTGGGTAGCTACTTTGTGGCTGCAGCGGCAGGCTTGCCGCTTTGGATTGCACTGGCCAAGCGCATTGGGCTAGGCCGCAGTTGGTTGTGCGGCATGGGCTTGAGCATCCTGGCATTCAGTGCGGTGCCCCTGCTGGGGCCCGGAGATGCTTGGGTCTTTGAGGCCATCTGCATCCTCACCGGTCTGGCACTGGGTGCAGATCTGGCCATTCCCAGTGCGCTGCTGACAGGCGTCATCCACCACGCCGGACTAGGTCAGCAAAGCGAAGGCCGCTTCTTTGGTTGGTGGACGGGTGCCACCAAATTGAATCTGGCGTTGGCCTCTGGCGTGGCCCTGCCCCTGCTGGGCTGGGCAGGCTACCAGACCGGCGCTGACAACCCGCACAACCAGATGGTGCTGTCGCTCACATACGGTTTGTTGCCCTGCGTATTCAAAGTCTTGGCCGCCACCGCGCTTTGGCTCAGCTTGCGCCGCCACCCCGTACTGAAAGGTCAATCATGAAACCCGTACAACAAGCCAAACGCCTGCTTTGCACAGCTTTCGCTGGCATGACCTTGGCCGTTGGCTTGGCAGGCTGTGCCGGCCCTCAGATTCAAGATTACGCGCAAGAGACACCCAAGCTCGACCTGCGTCAGTACTTCAATGGCCCCATCAAGGCACACGGCATCTTCACAGATCGGCAAGGCCGCGTGGTCAAGCGCTTTGTGGTGGACATGCAAGCCTCGTGGGTAGGTAACCAAGGCACCTTGGATGAACGCTTCACCTACAGCGATGGCACCCAGCAACAACGCATCTGGCACCTGACCGATCTGGGCAATGGCCGCTACAGCGGTCGGGCCGACGATGTTGTGGGCGAAGCAGCAGGCGAGTCCGCCGGCAATGCGCTGCGTTGGGGTTACACCCTCGCTTTACCCGTTGATGGGCGCATCTGGCATGTCCAGTTTGACGACTGGATGTTCCTCATGGATGGGCACACCATGATCAACAAAGCGCAGATGAGCAAATTCGGCATTCGCCTGGGCGAAGTGACCTTGTCCTTCACCAAGCCTTGAGCTGGGGCACCATGTCACTCAACCCCCGCATCCATAACTGGCAAGGCCGCGTGGTCTGGCTCATCGGTGCCTCAACAGGCATCGGCGAAGCCACCGCGCGCGCCCTGCACGCACAAGGTGCCAAGGTGGTCGTGTCGGCTCGATCAGCTGACACGCTGCAACGTTTCACCGAAGCCCACCCAGGCAGCGTCGCCATGGCCTTGGATGTCACCGACCGTGAGCAGATCAAAGCCGTGGCGCAAAACGTCATCGCCTTGAATGGCCAACTGGATTTGGTGATGTATTGCGCCGGCCATTACCGCGCCATGCGTGCCACTCAGTTTGATCTGGATGAAGCCCTCAAGCACCAACAGGTCAACGT
>JBDKHX010000226.1:0-3840 GCA_039797415.1 Pseudomonadota bacterium
CATTTGATCCAGGCACTGGCGTAGACCAACAAGGCAAAGCTGGCTGCGTGGGACTCAGGAAAACCGTAAGAGCCAAAGCCTTTCATCTGGTTGAAGATTTGTTCGGCAAATTCTGCTGGGTAGCCACGCGCTGTCATGCCCTCGACCAGGCGTTGGTGAAATTTCTCAACGCCGCCTTTGCGTCGCCATGCGGCCATGGACCGACGTAGTGCATCTGATTCACCGTTGGTGAACCCGGCAGCCAGCACCGCCACTTGCATCACTTGCTCTTGAAAAATGGGGATGCCCAGGGTTCGGCCCAGCGCGGATTCAAGCTGCGGGTACAGGTCTGGAATCGGCTTGCTGGGGTCTTCTCTTTGGGCCTGCCTGCGGTTCAGGTAAGGGTGCACCATGCCGCCTTGTATGGGGCCTGGTCTGACGATGGCCACTTGAATGACCAGGTCGTAAAACCGGCGAGGTTGCAAGCGCGGCAGCATGCTCATCTGCGCACGGCTTTCTATCTGGAAGACCCCCACGGTATCGGCTTGGCAGGCCATGTCGTATGTGGCGGGGTCTTCTGGCGGGATGTCTTGCAGGGCAAAGTCATGCCCTTTGAGTTGGCTGATGAAATGCAGGGATCGTTTCAAGGCGCTCAACATGCCCAAAGCCAGCACGTCGACTTTCAACAGGCCCAGTGCATCGAGGTCATCTTTGTCCCATTGGATGACGCTGCGGTTTGGCATGGCGGCATTTTCAATGGGCACCATGCGGCACAGGGGGCCTTTGCTGATGACAAAGCCGCCGGTGTGTTGACTGAGGTGACGGGGGAAGCCCATCAAGGTGCGGCTGAGTTCTTGCCATTGCTGGATCAACCTCTCGTGCGGGTTCAGGCCCGCTTCCAGCAAGCGTTCGGTCTGGATGCCGCGGCCATCCATCCAGCGATGTTGTTTGGATAGCGCTTCGATGGTTTCCAGATCCATCCCCAAGGCTTTACCCACATCGCGCAAAGCGCTGCGTGTGCGGTATGAGATGACGGTGGCCGTCAGGGCGGTGCGGTCTCGCCCGTATTTGTTGTACAGGTATTGGATGACTTCTTCGCGCCGTTCGTGCTCAAAGTCGACGTCGATGTCTGGTGGCTCGTTGCGTTCTTTGGAAATGAATCGCTCAAACAGAACGGATGAACGGCTAGGGTCAACTTCGGTGATGCCCAGGCAGTAGCAAACGGCTGAATTGGCTGCGCTGCCTCGTCCTTGACACAAGATGTTTTGGGAGCGCGCAAAGCGCACGATGTCATACACGGTCAGGAAGTACTTCTCAAAGCCAAGATCGGAGATGAGTTGCAGTTCATGCGCGATTTGTTTTTGAACTTTGCTTGGCACCTTCTGGGGGTAGCGGCTGCGGGCGCCTTCGGCGGTCAGTTTGGCCAGGTAAGACGCGGGTGTCTCTTGGCTAGGCACCACCTCTTGCGGGTATTCGTAGCGCAACTCGTCTAACTTGAATGAGCATTGCGCGGCGATGTCTTGCGTGGCGGCAAGCAGGTCTGCCGGGTAGCGTTGTGCCAGCCTGAGGCGGCTGCGCAGGTGTTGTTCTGCATGGCGCTGCAAGGCCAAGCCACTGCTGTCAACGGTGCAGCCCAGACGCGTTGCGGTCAGCACATCTTGCATGGGCTTGCGAGACCGCACATGCATGTGTACGTCGCCGGTGGCAACCAGTGGGATGCCTGTGGTGCTGCTGACTTGCCGCATGCCTTGCAACCACCAGGTGTCATCCAGCGTATGGAGCAGTTCAACGGCCAGCCAGCATCGGCCCGCAAACTGCGACTGAAGCCACAGGGCTTGCTGGTTGATGGTGGACCAGATCAGGGGCGTTTCTGAGCCAGACCACTGGGCGGCCCGAGCGCGGATGGCTGCGCGATCAGGCACCAGCAAAAACAGGCAGTTGTGCAGGGCTTCAGGTTTGATGCCTTGCCGAGTCAAGGGCGCGTGGCCTTTGCCTTCGGTGGCTCGGTGTAGCCGGGTGATGAATTCACACAGGTTGCCGTAGCCTTCACGTTGGCGGGCCAGCACCACCAGTTTGAAGGGTGTGCTGTCATGCACCAAAAATTCACTGCCGATGATCAGTTTGAAGTCTTGTGCGTTGTGTGCTTCGCAGGCTTCGCGCCAGGCCTGATGGGCGCGTACGACGCCAGCGAGCGAGCACTCATCTGTCAGGGCCAGGCCTTTGTAGCCCAATTCAATGGCGCGGGTGATCAGCTCCTCTGGGTGGGATGCCCCACGCAAGAAAGAGAAGTTGGAGAGGCAATGCAGCTCGGTGTAGTCAGGCAGGCTCATGGGGCTGATGCGCGCAGATCAGGCAAACAAGCCATGCAAGAACCAGGGGCTGCGAAGGCTGTTGCTCGGGTCTGGATGTCGATCTCGGAATATCCAAAGCAGGCCTGCGCGTTCGCTGCTGGCGAGGTAGTAGTCCCGTTCTGTTGGGGTGTCATCCCACCAGCCGGCTTCAATGCGGTGAGGTCCAGCCAGTAAGCGTAGTTGTCCTTGGTAGTAGGGGTGTTCAGGCAGGCCTGGTTTTGACTTGATCAAGCTCAGGGCTTGAGGTTGGGTCAATAGCCAGCAGGGCTGGGGCAGGTCTGCCGCGGCTGCACTGATGGGCACGGCGGTGGTCGGCAAGCCGTGTGGCGTGGGATGCCAGCTTTGCGCATGTTCAGGGCGGTGATCGGCTTGCATCTGGCCTTGCAAGACTTGATCTGGGCCCAGCCTGGCACTGAGTCTTTCGACCAGGTTCAGCAGGGCTTCTTGTTGGGCTTTTTGCGCAGCAGGTGTGGTCAAGGCATCTGGGCGAACGGATAAAGCTTCACCGCTGATTTCAGGAAACAAGTGCCGGCAGTCATCAGCCAAGGCGCTGATGTCATGGGCGTGCAGGCTGATGTCTCCGACCGGGCCGCTTAATTCAATGCGTTGCAGGTGCTCGGTCATCAGTCGCTGTAGGCGCAATGGGTCGCGGCTGGGGGTGCCTAAACGCACCGTGCATTCGCCTACGCTGCTGGTGTCACGTTGACGAAAGAAGTCGTATTGCCAGCGCAAGGTCCAGGCATGCACGCCTGCTTGATGCCCAGCAAGCCATGCACACAGGCGGCTGATGAGTACCGATGCGGCCGCACCCATGGCGGGTGCCGTGTCAACTCGGCCGGGTAGTTCTAGCCTGGCATCAAATACAGCAGGCAAGGTCTGCCATTCAAATGCTTGCGCTTGCAATCCATCGACCTGATCCAGTGCTTTGAGCAGGCCCGCACCAAAGCGCCTGCTGAGACCTGGTCGGGGCAAGGCTCGCACATCGCGCAAGGTGCGGCAACCCAAGCGAGCCAATGTGGCGGCATGGGGGGCGATGCCGGTCAAGCTGTTGAGGGGCAATGCGTTGACCAAGCTAGCCATGCGTTGCGCCCAGGGGCCTTGCCCCCATACCCATTGCAGCGAGGCCGGACCTGCGTGGCGAGCCAAGGCCAATGCTGCTGATGCGGTGTTGGCTTGTGCGCAAGCTTGGCAGCCAAGGGGCTGAGCCTCGGCCGTGATGCGTTGCACCAGCGTGGCTGCGCCGCCAAACAAGCGGTGGCTGGCTTGCAGTTCTGCCACCACACCTTCGTCAAGCAGGGCCACCCGTGGCGTGAACTGCAAGCACCACCACGCCAGGCTTTGCGCATCCAGCGGCGCAGCCTCAGTGCTCGGCGAGGGCGGGCTGAGCCCTGGAATCAGTGCGATCCAGTGCGGCATGGCGAACCTGCGGTATCAGTGGGGCCAGACCTTGGTGCCAGTGCGGCAAGGTCAAGGTCTGCGCCAGCATGGGGCCTTTGCGTTTGATGATGTC
>JBDKHX010000227.1:0-5372 GCA_039797415.1 Pseudomonadota bacterium
TGTGGCCAGCAAGAAGCCCGGTTGAGCTTTCTGCCTTACCACCAAGATAAACGCCGCTCTCAGCGGCGTTTTTTTATGTCTACGAACTTACTTTTGAGCTGGGCTGGTCAGCCGCCATGACAGCGCCAACAGCACCACAGCCTTGAGCCAGTACAAACTGGCCGAAATGCCGTGCAAGGCACCAAAGGACAGTCGAGTGGGCTCGCCCGCCTTGGCCGCTTCAATCATCGGGTGCAAGGCAAACTGCCCCAACACCGTCAAGAACAAAGCCGTCAGCACCAGCAGCAAGTTGGCCGACATGGCTGAGCCGTTCTGATCCTGCCCTGCTGCCTGGCGCACGCGCTGGCGTTCAATGATGAACAAGACGATGGCCAAGAACAGGCTGACTTTGGCCTCAATGGCAAAAATCCGACCTGCGCCCTGCCCGGCCATTTTGGTATCCAGCACTGAAAACAAAGCTGGCGCGGCAATACCGCCCACAGCCAGCACAGCACCAGCCCACAAACCGGCCAACCAGGCCTGAACGCGCACCGCTGAAAACCGCATGGCTGGGATCAGATGTAGCGAACTTCGATGATTTCGTACTCGCGCACGCCACCAGGGGCTTGCACGGCAGCCACGTCACCCGCCTCTTTGCCAATCAGGGCACGGGCGATGGGCGAGCTGATCGAAATCTTTCCTTCTTTCAGGTCGGCTTCGTCGTCGCCCACGATCTGGTAGGTCACCACATCGCCGGTTTCTTCGATTTCCATTTCAACGGTGGCACCAAACACCACGCGGCCACCCGCGTCCAGAGACGAAGGATCAATCACCTGCGCAGCAGACAACTTGCCTTCGATCTCCATGATGCGGCCTTCGATGAAGCCTTGCTTGTCTTTGGCGGCATCGTACTCAGCGTTTTCAGACAGGTCACCTTGGGCGCGCGCTTCGGCGATGGCTTGAACCACGGCTGGGCGTTCAACGTGCTTGAGGCGTTGCAGCTCTTCTTTCAGTAGTTCTGCGCCGCGCTTGGTGATTGGAATGGTCGACATGATTGTGTCTCGCAAGATTGATCGGGGTCTGAAATGAACGGAGCCGCAGCCCTAAGCCATCTGAAGATGGTTGCCAGGCGCGGCCCTCGTCGAGTGTTCGCTGTGGGTGCCGCTTGGGCACCCAGAGAATCGAACAGTTTAGTGCAGTTTGGCGTGCAACTCTTGCAGCGAGTACACCACGAGGTCGTCCTGATGCTTCAGGGCTTCCACGGCAGCTTCACAGCCAGCCATGGTGGTGTAGTACGTGATGCGGTTGGCCAAAGCAGCGGTACGGATGCTGCGCGAGTCAGCAATGGCCGTGCGGGTTTCGTCCACGGTCGTGAAGACCAACTGGATTTCGCCTGCCTTGATGGCGTCGCTGATGTGCGGACGGCCATCCTTGACCTTGTTCACTGGCTTGACAGGCACGCCTGCTGCGGCGATGGCTGCTGCGGTGCCCTTGGTGGCCACCACGTTGAAGCCCATCGCAACCAGATCCTTGGCCACGTTCACGGCACGGGCCTTGTCGCCATCCTTGACCGAGATGCACACGGTGCCCTTTTCAGGCAAGCGTGAACCGGCACCCAGCTGGCTCTTGAGCATGGCTTCACCGAAGGTGACACCCACGCCCATGACTTCACCGGTCGAACGCATTTCAGGGCCGAGGACGGGGTCCACGCCTGGGAACTTGTTGAACGGGAAGACGGCTTCCTTGACGGTGAAGTAAGGCGGCACAACTTCGCGTGGGGCCTTGCCATCAGGCGACTTCTGCGTGTTCAGCTTTTGGCCGGCCATGCAGCGAGCAGCGATCTTGGCCAGAGGCTGACCTGTTGCCTTGGACACGTATGGAACGGTACGCGAGGCACGAGGGTTCACTTCCAGCACGTACACGGTGGCAGCGTCCAGGCCCTTGGTCACGTCGCCTTGGATGGCGAACTGCACGTTCATCAAACCGACCACGTTGAGAGCCTTGGCCATCAAAGCGGTTTGACGACGCAGCTCGTCTTGCAAGGCAGCAGACAAGGTGTATGGAGGCAGCGAACAGGCCGAGTCACCAGAGTGAACACCAGCTTGTTCGATGTGCTCCATGATGCCGCCGATCATGGTATCGGTGCCATCAGAGATGCAGTCCACGTCCACTTCAACGGCGTCGTTCAAGAAGCGGTCCAGCAACACTGGCGACTTGTCGGAGACACGGACGGCTTCACGCATGTAGCGTTCCAGGTCCTTGTCGCCGTGCACGATTTCCATCGCGCGGCCACCCAGCACATATGACGGCCGCACCACCAGTGGGTAGCCGATTTCTTGTGCCAGTTGCAGCGCAGCTTCTTCAGTGCGGGCTGTGCGGTTTGGCGGCTGCTTCAGGCCCAGCTTGTGCAGCAAGGCTTGGAAGCGTTCGCGGTCTTCCGCGATGTCGATGCTGTCTGGTGTGGTGCCGATGATGGGCACGCCATTGGCTTCCAGGTCCAGCGCCAACTTCAAAGGTGTCTGACCACCGTACTGAACGATCACGCCAACTGGCTTTTCCTTGGCCACGATTTCCAGCACGTCTTCCAACGTGACGGGCTCGAAGTACAGGCGGTCGGAGGTGTCGTAGTCGGTCGACACGGTCTCTGGGTTGCAGTTGACCATGATGGTTTCGTAGCCGTCTTCGCGCATGGCGAGGGCAGCGTGGACGCAGCAATAGTCGAACTCGATACCTTGACCGATACGGTTCGGGCCACCGCCCAGAACCATGATCTTCTTGTTGTTGGTGGGTTCGGCTTCGCACTCGCCGCCTTCAGTCTCGTAGCACGAGTACATGTAGGCAGTTTGTGTGGCGAACTCAGCAGCGCAAGTGTCAACACGCTTGTAGACCGGGCGCACGTTCAGGGCGTGACGAGCGCGACGAACGTCGTGCTGGTTGGTGCCCATCAGCTTGGCCAAGCGGCGATCCGAGAAGCCCTTTTGCTTCAGGTAGCGCATTTCAGCAGCAGTCAAAGACTCCAGCTTGCGTGCCTTGATCTGAGCTTCAGTCTTGATGATGTCTTCGATTTGAGCCAGGAACCATGGGTCCACCTTGGTCTCTTCAAAGACTTCGTCCAAAGTCATGCCGATGCGGAACGCTTCACCCAGGTACAGGATGCGATCTGGGCCTGGCGTGCCGATTTCTTCGATGATCTCGTCGCGGTCATTGCTGATCTCGCTCAGGCCATCGATGCCGGTTTCCAGACCACGCAGGGCCTTCTGGAAGGATTCCTGGAAGGTACGGCCCATGGCCATCACTTCACCCACGGACTTCATCTGAGTCGTCAGACGGCTGTCAGCAGCTGGGAACTTCTCGAAAGCGAAACGAGGGATCTTGGTGACAACGTAGTCGATCGAAGGCTCGAACGACGCGGGGGTTGCACCGCCGGTGATGTCGTTCTTGAGCTCGTCCAGTGTGTAGCCCACGGCCAGCTTGGCAGCGATCTTGGCGATCGGGAAGCCAGTGGCCTTGGATGCCAGCGCGGAAGAGCGCGACACACGTGGGTTCATTTCGATCACGATCATCCGGCCGTTGTCCGGGTTGATCGAGAACTGAACGTTGGAGCCGCCGGTTTCCACGCCGATTTCGCGCAAGATGGCCAACGATGCGTTACGCAACAGTTGGTATTCGCGGTCGGTCAGGGTCTGGGCTGGGGCCACGGTGATGGAGTCACCGGTGTGGATGCCCATTGGGTCCAAGTTTTCGATCGAGCAAACGATGATGCAGTTGTCCGCCTTGTCGCGAACCACTTCCATTTCGTACTCTTTCCAACCGATCAGAGACTCTTCGATCAGCAGTTCCTTGGTCGGGGACACTCTTCAGGGTTGTAGGCAATGCCGCCGCCGGTGCCACCCAGCGTGAAGCTAGGGCGGATCACCATTGGGAAGCCAGCGCCGCCGATGTCAGCCGTGATGCGCTTTTGCACCGCCCAGGCTTCTTCCATCGAGTGGGCAATGCCCGACTTGGCGGAGTCCAGACCAATGCTGGTCATGGCTTCTTTGAACTTTTGACGGTCTTCGGCCTTTTCGATCGCGTGCTCGTTGGCACCGATCATTTCAACCTTGTACTTGTCCAGCACGCCATGCTTGTGCAGGTCCAGTGCGCAGTTCAGCGCGGTCTGGCCACCCATGGTTGGCAAGATCGCGTCAGGACGTTCCTTGGCGATGATGCGCTCAACCACTTGCCAAGTGATGGGCTCGATGTAGGTGACGTCGGCCGTGTTCGGGTCGGTCATGATGGTCGCAGGGTTGCTGTTGACCAAGATGACTTTGTAGCCCTCTTCACGCAGGGCCTTACAGGCCTGTGCGCCAGAGTAGTCGAATTCGCAAGCCTGACCGATGATGATCGGGCCGGCGCCAATGATCAGGATGCTCTTAATGTCTTGACGCTTAGGCATTCTTCTTCTCCATCAATGCCACGAAGCGATCGAACAGATAGCTGATGTCATGCGGTCCGGGCGAGGCTTCCGGGTGGCCCTGGAAGCAGAAAGCGGGTTTGTCGGTGCGGGCCAAGCCTTGCAGCGTGCCGTCAAACAAGGAGACATGGGTTGCGCGCAGGTTGGCGGGCAATGTCTTCTCGTCCACAGCAAAGCCGTGGTTCTGGCTGGTGATGCTGACTCGACCAGTGTCCAGATCCTTCACGGGGTGGTTACCGCCGTGGTGGCCGAACTTCATCTTGAAGGTCTTGGCGCCAGATGCCAAAGCCATGATCTGGTGACCCAAGCAAATCCCGAAGGTGGGGATGCCGGTTTCGATCAGCTCTTTGGCTGCAGCGATGGCGTAGTCGCATGGCTCTGGGTCTCCAGGGCCGTTGGACAAGAAGATGCCATCGGGGTTGTACTTCAGCACGTCAGCGGCGGGTGTCTTGGCAGGCACCACGGTGACCTTGCAGCCACGCTCAGCCAGCATGCGCAAGATGTTGCGCTTGACGCCAAAGTCATAAGCCACAACGTGGAACTTAGGCGCTGTTTGCTTGCCGAAACCAGGCTTGCCGTCCAACTCGTCGTTGGCCAGCTTCCATTCGGTTTCAGTCCATTCACCCACTTCGGTGCGGGTCACGACTTGGGCCAGATCCTGGCCAGCCATGCTTGGCGCAGCCTGGGCCTTGGCGATGGCATCAGCGATCACGGCATCGGTCACAGCTTGACCAGCAGGCAAAGCGACGATCGCACCGTTTTGGGCACCCTTGGTGCGCAACAGGCGCGTCAGCTTGCGGGTGTCAATGCTGGCGATACCCACCGTGCCTTGAGCTTGCAAGTACTGCGACAGAGTCTGAGACTGGCGGAAGTTGGAGGCGCGGATGGGCAGATCTTTGATGATCAGACCAGCGGCATGGACTTTCGAGGCTTCGACGTC
>JBDKHX010000228.1:0-3825 GCA_039797415.1 Pseudomonadota bacterium
TGTTGGGTAGGTCTTGATCTTGACGTCCAGCACGGTGGTCAGGCCACCCAGGCCTTGGGCGCCAATGCCCAGGGCGTTGACCTTCTCGTACAGCTCGATGCGCAGCTCTTCCAGCTTGTTCTGGGGACCGCGTTCCAGCAGTTCGTACATGTCGATGTCGTCCATCAACGATTCTTTGGCCAGCAAGGCGGCCTTTTCGGCCGTACCGCCCACGCCGATGCCCAGCATGCCCGGTGGGCACCAGCCGGCACCCATGGTGGGCACCGTTTTCAATACCCAGTCAACGATGTTGTCCGATGGGTTGAGCATGTAAACCTTGGACTTGTTCTCAGAGCCGCCACCCTTGGCTGCCACGGTCACGTCCACCTTGTCGCCGGGCACCAGTTCCATGAAGACCACGGCTGGCGTGTTGTCCTTGGTGTTCTTGCGTTCAAAAATCGGGTCAGACAACACCGAGGCACGCAGCTTGTTGTCCGGGTTGTTGTAACCACGGCGCACGCCTTCGTCCACCGCATCTTGAATGCTGCGGGCGCCAAAGCCTTCCCACTTCACGCCCATCCCGATTTTCAGGAAGACGTTGACGATGCCGGTGTCCTGGCAAATGGGGCGATGACCCTCAGCGCACATGCGCGAGTTGGTCAAAATTTGTGCAATCGCGTCTTTGGCTGCAGCACTTTCTTCACGCTCGTAAGCGCGGGCCAAGTGGGCGATGTAGTCGGCCGGGTGGTAGTAGCTGATGTATTGCAGCGCGGCTGCGACGCTTTCAACGAGGTCGTCGTGGCGAATGGTCGTCATGGCAGGGCCTTTGTGGGGCTTAAAGGGGATGAAACCGACATTGTGCCAAAGGCATCAATGCGATTTGTCGGAATGGCTGTCGGATGTGTGAAGAAGTCGATCTGTCATGGCAATGGCCATGGCTGAAAACAGGAATGCGATGTGAATCACTGTTTGAGCAATCAGGACTTTGTCGGTGTAGTTCTGAGCGTTGATGAATGTCTTGAGCAGGTGAATCGACGAGATCCCGATGATGGCGGTGGCCAATTTGACCTTCAGCACCGATGCGTTGACATGATCCAGCCATTCCGGTTGATCGGGGTGTCCTTCCAGGTGCATGCGAGAGACAAAGGTCTCGTAGCCGCCAATGATCACCATGATCAACAGGTTGGAGATCATCACCACGTCAATCAAACCCAGTACGACCAGCATGATCGTGGTCTCGGTCAGGTGGGTGGGCGGGGTCGCAGACTGTTGCCCTGACGCCGCATAAATCAATTGCAGTGCGTGCTGATTGCCGAAAGCGGCCTCAATCAAGTGCACCAATTCAACCCAGAAATGGAATGCATAGACACCCTGGGCCGCAATCAGGCCAATATACAGCGGCAGTTGCAGCCACCGGCTGGCGAAGATCAAGCGTGGAATGGCGCCAAGTTTGACCGAGTTTGGTGTTTTATTCATGTGTGCTCTTGGGGATAGTCCGAGGTAACAAATTCTACGGAAGGGAGCATGGTCTTGTTTTGGTGCACTCCCATGCATGATGTGAGCGCGCAGCCAAGTCACCAGCAGGTGCCAAAAGCACCGGTATCAGGAGTCCATTGCCATGTCTGGCCAGAATTTGAATACAAGTGCATCACTTTACCCAGTGCCAGAAGCCTTTGCAGCCAAAGCCCATATTGGCAGTCGCGAGGCTTATGACAAGCTAGTCGCAGAGGCTCAGCAAGATCACCAAAGCTACTGGGCGCGCCTGGCCCGTGAGTTCGTCACCTGGAAGCAGCCTTTCACCAAAGTCCTCGATGAAAGCAATGCCCCATTTTTCAAGTGGTTTGATGACGGGCAGTTGAACGTGTCCTACAACTGTCTGGACCGTCACGTCGAGGCAGGCCAAGGCGGCAAAGTCGCCATCATTTTTGAAACTGATGATGGCCAGGTCCAGCGTGTGACCTACGCTGAATTGCTGGAGCGTGTCTCGCGTCTGGCCAATGCATTGAAGGCCCAAGGCGTCAAAAAGGGCGACCGCGTTGTACTGTATTTGCCCATGTCTGTTGAAGGCGTGATCGCCATGCAGGCGTGCGCGCGGATTGGCGCGACGCACTCGGTGGTGTTTGGTGGGTTTTCCGCGCAAAGCTTGCGTGATCGCATTGAGGATGCGGGCGCTGTCCTGGTCATCACCGCTGACGAACAACTGCGTGGCGGCAAGGCCTTGCCACTGAAAGCCATCGTCGACGAAGCGTTGACGATGGGTGGCTGTGATTCGATCAAGCAGGTCATCGTGTTCCAACGCACGGGCGGTCACGTGACCATGAAGGCCGGGCGCGATGTTTGGCTGCACGATGTGGTTGCCGCTCAGTCCTCAGAATGCGCGCCTGAATGGGTGGGGGCGGAGCATCCATTGTTCCTGCTCTACACATCAGGCTCCACAGGCAAGCCCAAGGGCGTACAGCACAGCACGGGTGGCTATTTGCTGCATGCGGCGGTCACGACCAAGTGGACGTTTGACCTCAAACCCGACGATATCTTCTGGTGTACGGCAGACATCGGATGGGTGACAGGGCACACCTATGTGGCCTACGGCCCCTTGGCCTTGGGCGGCACCCAGATCATTTTTGAAGGCGTGCCGACTTATCCGGATGCCGCGCGCTTTTGGCGCATGATCGAAGCCCACAAGGTCACGATCTTCTACACCGCACCAACGGCGATCCGCGCCCTGATCAAGGCGGCAGAAACAAATGAAGCCGTGCATCCTCGCAAGTTTGATTTGACCAGCTTGCGTTTGCTGGGTACGGTGGGTGAACCCATTAACCCAGCTGCGTGGGAGTGGTATCACCGCGAAATTGGCGGCGGCCGTTGCCCCATCGTGGACACCTTCTGGCAAACAGAAACAGGTGGCCACATGATCACCCCGTTGCCAGGCGCCCATGCGCTCAAGCCTGGGTCTTGCACGATGCCTTTCCCTGGCATAGATGCCGCTGTGGTGGATGAGTCAGGCAAAGAGGTTCCATGGGGGCAGGGTGGTGTGCTGGTGGTCCGTAAACCATGGCCATCCATGATTCGCAACATTTGGGGCGACCCAGAGCGTTTTAAAAAGAGCTATTACCCAGCTGACTTTGCAGGCAAGTACTACTTGGCCGGCGACGGCGCCATGCGAGATGCCGAGAACGGTTATTTCACCATCACCGGCCGGATCGACGACGTTTTGAACGTGTCCGGTCACCGCATGGGCACCATGGAGATCGAGTCAGCGCTGGTGTCGCACCCCTTGGTTGCGGAAGCCGCTGTGGTGGGGCGCCCTGATGATCTGACTGGCGAGGCCATTTGCGCGTTTGTGGTGCTCAAGCGTCCACGCCCGACAGGCGAAGAAGCCAAACAGTTGGCCAATGAATTGCGAAACCATGTGGCGCAAGAAATTGGACCGATTGCCAAGCCCAAAGACATTCGATTTGGTGACAATTTGCCTAAAACCCGATCAGGCAAAATCATGCGGCGTTTGTTGCGCGTGATCGCAAAGGGTGAGGACGTTACCCAAGATACCAGTACTTTGGAGAATCCAGCTATATTGGATCAGCTGTCCCAAGCGAATTGATATTTAACAGTCAAGACACATTTATTAATGAAAGCCCAGTTTCTTCAAGAAGCTGGGCTTTTTTATTTGGTGCTCGAAAACCCTGAAGCAATTGTGTGGAATTTGCCCACAGAACTAAGCATTCACCCTCATTACAAAAGCTCACAAACCCCCTAGATTGGGGGGTAAGGGCCACGAGCCTGATCGAATCTGTCATCACGAGGAGAAAACACCATGGCGAGTAATAGTGCGACACACTCCACCATGAC
>JBDKHX010000229.1:0-3825 GCA_039797415.1 Pseudomonadota bacterium
CACATCACCACCGAAAAAGAAGCCCGTGTCTCGATGGAGTTGAGCCTGCGCTGGGCCAAGCGCTGCATCACCGAATTCGAGCGCCTGCAAAACCCCAACGCCCTGTTCGGCATCGTGCAAGGTGGCATGTTCGAAAACCTGCGCGAACAATCACTGGCTGCCTTGGTCGACATGAACCTGCCGGGCTATGCGGTGGGTGGCGTCAGCGTGGGTGAGCCCAAAGAAGAAATGCTGCGCGTGATGAACCACATCGTGCACAAGCTGCCAGACAACAAGCCTCGTTACCTGATGGGCGTGGGCACACCGGAAGACCTGGTCGACGGCGTCGCCGCAGGCGTGGACATGTTCGATTGCGTCATGCCCACCCGCAATGCCCGCAACGGCCACCTGTTCACCCGCTTTGGTGACCTGCGCTTGCGCAACGCCAAGAACAAGGCCGATCAACGCCCGGTTGACGAAACCTGCACCTGCTACACCTGCCAGAACTTCAGCCGCGCTTACCTGCACCACCTGGATCGCTGCGGTGAAATGCTCGGCCCGATGTTGACCAGCATCCACAACCTGCACTACTACCTGAACCTGATGAAGGAAGTGCGTGAGGCTTTGGACGAAGGCCGCTTTGCCCAGTTCAAACAACAGTTTGCTGCAGACCGCGCACGCGGCGTGTAAACCAACACCGCCAACACCATGCCCCTGTCAGCAGGGGCATTTTTTTGCCTGGCTGGGCATCACCAAAAGGCCCAGTTGCCCCACAGCACCACCCAGATGCCCAGCACGCCGTTGGTCACACCATGGGCCACCACTGGCGCCCACAAAGACCCGGTTCGCTTGTACAGCCAGGCATAGGCCAGGCCCGCCACGATGGCACCCAACCACAAGGTGTGCGCCAGGGTAAAGGCAAAGGTGGACAGAGCGATGGCTTTGATCGTCACAGCCTTGGGCGACACGGCCTCGAAATCCGGGTTGTCGATCCAGCGCATCAAAAACGATCGCCAGAACAACTCTTCCATCACCGGCACCATCAGCGCAGCGCCAACCCAACGGATCAAGACCAAGCTCCACATCAATTGGCCTTCGTCATCCACCGGCTGAAAACTGGCTGTGGGTGTGCCAATGATCATCCAGGGCTCAGTCAAATTGATCCACAACACAAAAACCACGACACCCACGGTGATGGACAGCAACCAGCCCAACCAACCTAGCTTGCGCTGATCACGGGCCAGCTCCTGATACTGCGGCCACAGGACGTACAGCGCGCCGCCAACGAGCAGCACGCCCAAGCCATACACCCACTTGGCATCCAGCACCGCTTGGGCGCCAGCAGGCCAGTTGCCCCGTATGGCCAGCATGACCATGAACAACACGAAAGGGATCACCCGCAACCAGGCGGCTTTGCTCAACATGGACTTCATGGGGTGATCATCTCTTGGTTTGTTAGCACTTTGATGACATGGACGAGGCAGATCAAGGCGAAGGCTCGTTCAACAAAGCCTGCACCGTGGCTTGCAATGCTTGCGGACTGACATTTTCAGGTGCAATGGGCGCGCCCACCACCAAGCCCACGCGATTGAACAAACCTCGGCGCAAAGGCTTGGACATGGCCGCCCCCTCAATGCGAGAAAAGCTGGACCCCCACAGATTGTGCAAGGCCGACGGGATGACCGGCACCGGCGCGGATTCCAGTATCTTCATGATGCCAGCCTTGAAGGGCTGCAACTGACCGTCACGGGTGATCGCCCCTTCAGGGAACAGGCACAGCAACTCACCTTCGCGCAGCACTTGGCGCGCCTTTTCAAAGGCTTGCTCATAGGCTTGTGGGTCTTCCTTTTGCGGCGCAATCGGAATGGCCTTGAGCATCTTGAACAACCATCCCAAAACAGGCGTCTTGAAGATGCGGTGATCCATGATGAACACCATCGGACGCGGGCTGATGATGCCCAAGATGATGGCATCCACAAAACTGACGTGGTTGCAAACCAAGATGGCCGCACCATCCGTCGGCAGGTTCTCTTCACCCCGCACTTTGACGCGGTAAACCAGTCGCGTCACAAACAGCATGATCAAACGGAAGATGTACTCCGGCATCAGCCAGAACACATAGCCAACCACGATCACATTCAACACCGCTGTCACGCCAAAGACTTCAGGAATACTGAAACCCGCCCCCAACAAGGCGCCGGCCATCAAACTCGATACGATCATGAACAAGGCGTTCAAGATGTTGTTAGCCGCGATGATGCGCGCACGGTGACTGGGTTTGGCCCGCAACTGGATCAAGGCATACATGGGCACGCTGTACAAGCCCGCACTGAAAGCCAGCAAGGCCAGATCCGCCATCACACGCCAGTGCTCAGGTTGAGCGATGAATTGCCCCACGCTCATCAAGGCCCCGGCCTCGTGATGCAAACCTTGAGAGGCCAGATACAGGTCAAAGGCAAACACCGTCATGCCCACAGCACCAATGGGCACCAGGCCGATTTCGACATGGCGGTGCGAGAAGGTTTCGCACAACAACGACCCGATGGCGATACCCACCGAGAACACCACCAGCAGCAACGATGCCACCTGCTCATCGCCGCCCAACACATCGCGAGCAAAGGACGGGAACTGAGACAGGAACACGGCCCCAAAGAACCACATCCAAGAGATACCCAACAGCGAGCGGAACACGCTGGGGTACTCGGCCGCCAGCTTCAAGTTGCGCCAGGTTTCAGTGGCAGGATTCCAATTGAGCTTCAAGCCCGCATCAGACGACGGCGAAGCGGGAACTTGTTTGGACGCCAGCCAGCCCAACACAGCCACAGCCAAACAACACACGGCAACCCAATGCGTACCTGTGCCGGCAATGCTCATCAGCAAGCCACCACCCACGTTGCCCAGCAGGATGGCCACAAACGTACCCATTTCGACCAGGCCATTGCCGCCGGTCAATTCGCGCTCGCTCAGATGCTGCGGCAGGTATGCGTATTTGACCGGGCCAAACAGCGTTGAGTGCAAGCCCATCAAGAACACACAGGCCAGCAAAACAGGCACCCACTGGAACCAAAAGCCCACAGCAGCCACGCCCATCACCACCAGCTCCAGCACCTTGACGCCCCGCATGATCGCAGCCTTGTCGTACTTGTCAGCCCACTGCCCCGCCGTGGCCGACATCAGCACAAAAGGCAGGATGAACAAAGCACCAATGACCAAGCCGGCCATCTTGGGCTCCAGCCAAGTCAGCTGCAAGTGATAGGTCACCAACACCGTGAAGGCGAACTTGAACAAGTTGTCGTTCGCTGCCCCCAGAAACTGGGTCAGAAAAAACGGGGCAAACCGGCGCTGGCGCAGCAGCTGAAATTGCCCGGACGGCTGCCCGGTCTGTTTGACATCACTCACTTGTCCACCCATGTGTTTCGTTCACTTGTTCTGCAAGCCAGCCAAAACTGACTCGGTGTCTTCACCCAACAAAGGCCCCCGTCGCGTGATGGCGCCTGGCGTGCGAGACAACTTGGGCACGATGCCCGGCACCTCCACCGTCAAACCATCGTGCGTGGTCACCGGCAAGATCATGTCACGAGCCCGGTAGTGTGGGTCTTGTGCAATGTCCTGTGCGTTGTAGATGCGCCCCACCGGCACACTGGCTGCATTGAGCACATCCAACACTTGGTCGACCTGGCGCGCGGCCGTCCAGGCAGCAATGGCTTGATCGATCTCGGCAACTCGTTTGACACGGCCTGGATTGGTTGCCAGCTCGGCATCGGTGGCCAGATCGTCTCGCGCGATGGCAATCATCAAGCGTTTGAAGATCGAATCGCCATTGCCACCAATCACCACCATGCCATC
>JBDKHX010000230.1:0-3815 GCA_039797415.1 Pseudomonadota bacterium
CGTGCGGGTTGGCTGGCTCGTGCCACAGTGGCCCCCATGCGCGTGCATTTCCACATTGAACACCATGTGATGGCGGCCGTGCCTTATTACCGTCTCAAGACCATGCACAAGATGCTGAGGGCTCGCGGGCTGGTGCAAGCCCCTCCAGGGTATTGGCACGTACTCAAACTGGTCAGCAGCAAGGGTTGAGCGTTTGGGCTTTTGGTGCGGGCTAAATGGGTCGCTGCGTTTGCACGTCTTGCAGTAACTGCAATTCATGCGCGCGATACATCGCTTGTGCCCGGTTGTTCACGCCCAGCAATTGATACACCGTCCACAGGTGGGCTTTGACCGTGCCTTCCGCGATGCCAATGTCGCGTGCGATGACCTTATTGGGTTTACCTTGAAGCAAGCCTCTCAGAACAGCCAATTGGCGTGCGCTGAGTTGGCTGGTCAAAGGGTGTCCTGCAGCTTTGCCCGTGTTCTGTCCTTGTAGGGCTTGCGGGGGCAAATACACGCCATGCGCCATGACCAACTGGATGGCTTGTTTGGTCACCGCCACATTGGTGCTTTTGGGGATGAAGCCGCTGGCCCCGCCATGAATGGTCTGCGCGATCGTTTGCGGATCATCATCGCCTGAGATCACCACGATGGGGCTGTCAGGGAATGTGGCCTTCATTTGTGTCAGGCCATCCAAGCCTGACACGTGGGGCAGGTTCAGGTCCAATAAAATCAGCTGGTAGGTGTTGCCTTGCAGGGCCAAAGCCGCATGCAGGCTGCCCACTTGTTCCACAGTCGCACAGGCGTCCAACCCCATGATGAGGGTGCTCAGTCCTTCGCGAAACAAAGGGTGATCGTCGACCAACAGTACGGACAGCGGAGAGGTCATGCCAAGAACAATGGGCTAAGGGCTGCGCATGGCTGGCAGTTTGCCAAGAGTTTAATGGGATCGGTCGTGCAATGGGGGCTCGTTGAACCCATGTTTGCGGACGACTTTGTCTGCCTTGTCCGAATGTCCTAGGTTTGGAAAGTGATGCGATGATGGCGCCCATGAGCCTTGGTGAATTTGATCTGATCGAACGTTATTTTTGGCGGCCTGCCGGTGTGGGGCCGCAACGCGCTGTGGTCGGTAACGGTGACGATTGCGCGGTCATTGCCCCGCAGCCTGGTATGCAGCTGGCCGTGTCCACAGACACGATGGTTGAAGGGCGTCACTTCCTGTCGACGGTGGACCCTGCGCGGTTGGGGCACAAAGCCTTGGCGACCAATCTGTCTGACCTTGCTGCTTGTGGTGCCAAGCCCTTGGCGTTCACGCTGGCCTTGACCTTGCCGCGTGTCGACGAGTCTTGGTTGAAAGCCTTTGCCCAGGGTTTGCTGCAACTGGCCGATGAGCACGATTGCGAATTGATTGGCGGCGATACCACCGCAGGACCGCTGTCGATTGGGATCACCGTCATGGGCGAGGTGCCCGCAGGCGGAGCCTTGTTGCGCAAGGGTGCCAAGCCGGGTGACGAGGTGTGGGTCAGCGGTTATCCGGGTGAGGCTCGTTTGGCGCTGGAAGCCTTTCGTGGCACCTTGCACCCCAGCTTGCCCGCCGATTCATTCGATGCGGTTCGATTGGCCATGGAATGCCCCACACCCCGTGTCGCATTGGGGCAGGGCTTGCGCGGCATCGCCACCAGTGCCATTGATATCTCCGACGGGCTGCTGGGTGACCTGGGACACATTTTGAAGCGCAGCGGCGTGGGCGTGGCCTTGAACCTGGATGCGCTGCCCGTCAGCCCGCATTTGAAGCCGCGAAGCCTTGAGTTGATGCAAGACTGTGTTTTGGCGGGGGGGGATGACTATGAGTTGTTGTTCACCGCTGCGCCAGATCGGCGTGCTCAGGTCCAGCAACTGGAGCAGGATGTGGGTTTGATGCTGACGTGCATTGGCCGCATTGAGGCTGAGCGTGGGGTGCGTCTTTTCAATCAAGGGCAACCGGTTGCCAATCGGTGGGCATCGTTTGACCATTTCAAGGGGGCTGCATGACCGTGTACCGGTATGACGTAGAGGATGCACAGGAAGCCGGCGCCCCTCGTCGCCCAAGTGCTCGTTTGCTCTGGAGTCACCCTGCGCATTTCATGGCGTTTGGCGCGGGCAGTGGTTTGAGCCCAGTTGCCCCAGGTACGGTGGGCACCTTGTGGGGGTGGGCCGTGTTTGTGGTGTTGCAAGCCCAATTTGGGCTGGGGCCGCAGGCAGACATGACCTGGGCAGGCTTATTGACCGTGACCTGGTTCATCGGTTGGTGGGCCTGCACGCATACCGCGCGTAGCTTGCGGGTGGCGGATCCTGGCTCTGTCGTGTGGGACGAGATCTGGGCCATCTGGTTGGTGCTGTGGATCATGTCTCCCATGGATTGGACAGGGCAATTGATGGCTGTCATCGCCTTCCGTGTGTTTGACGCAGTCAAACCTGGCCCAGTTGCTTGGGCTGATCAATTGTTCAAACAAAAGCCAGGCCAGCCCATTGGTTGGGCGCAGGGCTTGGGGATCATGTTTGATGACCTGGTGGCTGCCTTGTGTACCTTGCTGTTGTTGGCGGTGGCGGTGACCCTTCGCCAGGGTGGGGTGAGCGTCACCCTCCTGCCTTGAGCCTCGCCATGGACACCTCGACCAGTTTGCCTCTGGTAACCCAACTCGCCCAAGCCCTGACCGGGCGTGGCTGGATGATGACCACGGCCGAGTCCTGTACCGGTGGGCTGATCGCAGGGGCGTGTACCGAGTTGGCGGGCTCCAGCCTCTGGTTTGATCGCGGTGTGGTCACCTACAGCAACGAGGCCAAGGTGGATTTGTTGGGCGTGCCGGCTGAATTGCTCGCGCAGCATGGGGCCGTCAGTGAGCCCGTGGCCATGGCCATGGCGCAAGGTGCACTGGCCAGGTCCCAAGCACAGATCGCTGTGGCGGTGACGGGGGTGGCAGGGCCGGGTGGTGGGTCACCCGATAAACCCGTTGGCACCGTGTGGCTGGCATGGGCTTGTCACGACGGGCTCGTTCAGGCTGAGCGCCATGTGTTTGGCGGTGACAGGGCTGCTGTCCGCTCTGCCACGGTGCGTTGCGCTTTACAGGGCGTGCTCCATCGATCAGGGCTGATCTGACGGTGGTTGAGGCCATCGGGGTGTCGGCATCAAGCGCTCTAGCGCGGCATCGATGACCAGTCCCCACAAGCTGTACAAAACAGAACCCAGCAGAGCATCGGCAAAGCTGTTGACCTGGAATCCGTCCAATAAGCCCGACGCCATCTGAAACGTCAGGGCATTGATCACAAACAGGAACAAGCCCAAGGTCAAGACGGTGACGGGCAAGGTCAGCACGATCAGCAAAGGCCTGACCACCGAGTTGAGCAGGCCGATGACGACGGCCGTCCACATGGCCGCGCCAAAACTCTTGACGTGAATGCCGGCATCCCATTGGGTGATCAGCACCAAAGCCGCTGCCAGCAGCAGCCAACGCAGGATCATTTTCATGTTCGCATCATAGCCAGAGCGGGAAAGTAGGGCCAGTACGGCTCTACACTTGCCGGAAATTGGAGATGGTTGTGAGCGATAACTGGGACTTTTATTACTGCCGCGTGGACAACAAGCCCGCGTCGATGTACTTGGACTTGGATGCCGTTCAGGTGGCGCCGGTTGAGGGGTTGCCGACCCTGGCTTTCATCCGCCTGCGCATGCAAAACCCGCTGCCAGATGGCTTGTCCAGCCCCGAAGAATTTGGCACCCTGTGCGCCGTCGAAGACGCTCTCAATGACCAGGTGGCCGGTGAGCAGGCTGCCTATGTAGGCCGTTGCACCAGCAATGG